>DATJYL010000167.1 GCA_035499655.1 Pirellulales bacterium | reverse complement strand
ACCCCAGCGGCACGTTCAGCGGCACGCACGCTTTGCCCCACATTTCCTGGACGTTCCCCACCAGCTTGGGGAAATCGATGTTCTCCGTGTCCATTTTGCTGACGACAATAATCCGCCCCACCCCCGCCTTCCCCGCCTCCTGAAACACCCGCCGCGTGTTCACTTCAATGCCCGAATGCGCGTTCACCACAATGCACGCCGTTTCCACCGCCCGCAGTGCGCCAATCGCCTGGCCGATAAAATCAGGGTAGCCTGGCGTGTCGATCAAATTGAAGTGCTTCCCCCCGTGGTCGAAGTGCACCACCGCCGCCTCAATCGAATACTTGTGCTGCTTTTCTTCCTCGTCAAAATCGCACACGCTGGTGCCGTCGTCGACGCTGGCCGGACGCGTCACCGCCCCGGTCAGGTTCAGCAGTTTGTCGATCAGCGTCGTCTTGCCCGACGACCCATGCCCGCACAGTGCCACGTTGCGAATATCTGCTACGTTGTACTTCGCCATGAGAGTTGTGGTGAAAAGTGAGAGGAATCAAGAAAGTCGAAAAGTCGAAGAGTCGAAGAGTCGAAAAGTGGAACAGTCAAAGAGTCCGATTGTTCTCCGACTGCCTAGAATTTTAGACCTTTCGACTTTTAGACTTTTAGACGCGCTCCGTCCCCTTACACCTTCAAGCCTTGCCCTTGCGCCGCCGCCAACGCCTCCCCAAGTGTCATTTTCCCTTCGTACAAAGCCCGCCCGATAATGCAACCCGCCATCGGAATTTTCGCCAGCGCCGCGATGTCCGCCGCGCTGGTCACTCCTCCGGATGCCACCACCGGCAAACGCACCGCTTCCTTCATCGCCCGATTCCCTTCCACGTTGGGCCCGTCCAACATTCCGTCGCGCGCAATATCCGTGTAAATAATCGCCGCCAGTGGTTCCTCTTCGAACTGCTTGGCAAAATCGATCGCCGACTTGCCACTCGTTTTCAGCCAGCCGTCTGTCGCGACCAGCCCCTCCCGCGCGTCGATTCCCAACACCAGCTTGCCGGGAAACTCCTGCGCCATTTTCCGGAACCATTCGGGTTCCTCTACGGCCCGCGTGCCGATGACCAGCCGGGCCAACCCCACGTCGTCTATGAGCGAGCGAATCGTGGCCTCATCTCGAATCCCGCCCCCCAGTTCCCACGGCACTTCCACCGCCCCGGCAATCGCCCGAATGCTCTCCAAATTCAGCGGCTTGCCTTCTCGCGCCCCGTCCAAATCGACCACGTGCAAACACTCGGCGCCGGCCTCGACCAACTGTCGGGCCATGTCGGCGGGGTTTTCAGCAAACACGGTTTCCCGGCCATAGTCCCCCTGTTGAAGGCGGACGCATTTGCCGCCGCGCAAGTCGATGGCTGGCCAAATCTGCATGGGCGAAGAACTCTCCCCAGCGTGAAACCGGCTCCCAGAACGGAAACTCGAAATATGCCACAGTTGCCGCCCGTTCGCAAGTAGCGGGCTGGACTAAACCGCAGAGACGCGGAGACGCAGAGAATATCAAAAAGGGATGAAGCGATTGGTTAACACCGCCGGAAAAAAGCTAAAAATGAGCGGGGCTCAGATCGACTTCGTCATTACCGCCTTTGTAGATTCGATTCTTTAAGCACGCGGAATGGCAAAACCATACCTGCCATTTATCAGCTTTTGTGCTTACTGTAATCCGGCAAGGATCAACTTCCGTTTCTGGGATGTCCGTTCCACAGAAGCAGCAAGGGCCAAATCTAACGGGAAGTTTTTGGTCCGAGGAAATCATGGTTTCCTGGCTTCCTTATAAAAATCCGCTTGTTTTCTCCGTGTCTCTGCGTCTCTGCGGTTCAATTCTGCCTTACAACGCCGCAAAGTTTCGCAGCAGCTTAAGCCCATCGGCCTGGCTTTTTTCGGGATGGAATTGCGTGGCCAGCAAATTGCCGCGCCAAATCATGGAGCAGAACGGGCCGCCGTAATCGGTCTCCGTGGCAATCACCGACGGATCACGCGGCTTCACATAATAGCTGTGTACAAAGTACACGTAAGTCCCCTCGGCCACCCCTTCCAGCATCGGCGGCCGCCTTTGAATGCTCAATGCGTTCCAGCCCATGTGCGGCACCTTCAATTCCGCCGGCACGTCAAACCGCACCACTTCGCCGGCCAGCACGCCCAAACCCTCGTGCGTGCCGTTTTCGTAGCTCACGTCGAACAACAGTTGCAGTCCCAGGCAGATGCCCAAAAACGGCTTGTCCGCTGCGATGGCGTCTTTAATCGGCCCCACCAAATCGCGCCGCCGCAGCTCGGAAATGGCGTCTTCAAACGCCCCCACGCCGGGCAGAATGACTTTATCGGCTTTGGCAATTTCCGCCGCCGAACTCGTGATCACCGCCGGCTGCCCCACCCGTTCCAGCGCCTTCTGCACGCTGCGAAGGTTTCCCATTTGATAATCGATAATGGCCAGCATGCGGCGGATTGTTCGTGGTCCGTAGTCAGTTGTCCGTTGCAGAGGAACGAAGCAAATGCCATGTGATCACGACAGATCGTTCCTGCCTGTGGTTCGCACTTTCAAGTCAATTGTAGCGAAGCCCATCAACGTTGGGCAGTGCCAGCGCATAGAGCAAGTGACAACGGGCCACGGACAATTACTGTTGCCACTGGTCCGGGTAAACCACCAATTCCACGCGGCGGTTGCGCGCCTTGCCCTGCAGCGATGCATTAGAAACCACCGGATGGTTTGCCCCGTGCCCCACCACAAACAACTGTTGCGGTCGCATATGGCCCCGGGTAGTCAGGTAATCGAACACAGCGGCCGCCCGCGCGATGGATAGTTGCGTATCGGACTGAAACACGCCCGGCGGCGGCGGATCGGAATCGGTATGCCCTTCCACCCCGATAATTTGCATCGGATATGCCCGCTCCAATTCGCTGGCCACCGATTCCAATAACGGCACCGCGTCTTGTCGGATTTGAGCCGTGCCGGGGTTGAACAACCGATCGGCCGGCATTTCTACCCGCACCACGTCCCCATCTTGGCGAACTTCCACGCCGGGAATATTGATCGTCGGCAGGTTGCGCTCCAGACTGTTGTTCGCGCTGATCGAAGCCGCACTCCGCTTCCGCATGCTGGCCGCCATCACTTGCGCTTGCTGCTCGGTGTTTTGCTGCGCATCTCGGGCCTGCGTTAATTGCTGGTTGGTGCTGGCCAGTTGTTCCTGCATGGTCGCCAAATAGCTTTTCAACGTGCTGTTTTGTTGCTGCTCTTGGGCCAGCTTGGTTTGCAAATCTTGATTGTCCATGTCTAGCGATGTCGTCCGGCTTTGCAACGCCTGTTGTTGCTGCAGCATGGCCAACTGTTGTTGCTGCTGATACGGCGACGGTGGCGGCGGCGCCGAGGCGAACGGATTCTGTTGGCAGCCGGCCACAGCCAGCGCCCCAAGCGCAATTGCAAATTGCCGGCAGTAATGGCCCGGCATGGCAAAACTCCTTCCAGCTAAACCAGCGACAAGATTGATGAACCAGACAAGAATTGCGAACCAGAAAAGATCGCCCGCGCCCCGCAGCACAATGGCCCCGCGGCGCTCCGGCGACAAAAGATAATTGGGGCGGAATGGTAACCGGCGCATTCCGCCGCCACAAGGGCAAAACTGTTTAGCCGCGACGCGCTAGCGGAGCGTGTGTGCCTGCATTCCCGGCCCGCCTTCACGCTATCTTTGCTAGCGTGCTCTCGGCCGCCTCGGGAGTCCACAACCGCGGATAACTACCATAAAACCGCTTGATGTAATTCCGGTGCCACCGCTGCTTGGCGTGCGGTTCCCAACCCTCTCGGGCCAGCAG
>DATJYL010000166.1 GCA_035499655.1 Pirellulales bacterium | reverse complement strand
GGTATCGAGATACGCCTTCGATGCACAAGGCATTACATGCATGCGCCCAATTTTTCGAACCATAAGGTCGCGCGGGGTCGGCTTTTCAATTTGTATGGCCAAATCGGCTTGAGCACGCATAATGAGATCATCCGGTCGCTGCATTGAGCAATGCAGATCGATAAGAAGCTTTGGGTGGGCGCGTCCGAACTCAATGAGCCGCGGTGTAAGCCAAAATGTGCCAAGGCCCTCAGTTGCCGCGATCCGAACTTCTCCGTGGAACGGCTGTGCCAGGGTGCCCCGACGGCGGACAAATCCCATCGAAGCCTCTTCCATCGCTTCGGCAGACGACAACAGCTTTTGACCATCGTGAGTCAGCCGAACTCCGTCACGGTGTCGGGTGAACAGAACAACATTTAGCTGTTGCTCTAATTGCATGATGCGATGAGCGATGCCGTGGCCTGTGATGTTCAGACGGGCGGCTGCGGTTCGAAAACTGTTCGCGCGAGCGACTTCAAGGAAAAGGCGCACGTTGTCCCAGTCTGGACGAGGGACTTCGGAGCAATCGGTGTGCTCAGTTTTTTGAGCACCGTATGGTTCTAACGAAGGCATCCCAAAGCTCAATCAAAGCCTAACATTTGGACCGGGGCGTTTAGAGACGCTGTGGGGACATAAAATGACAATCCATGACACGCGTATCTCCTCTCAGGGTAATCTTGCAGATCGCGCACGCGGTCGAATCATCCGTCCGCTCGACGGGCGCGAAATCCTCGGCCTAGCTCGACGCCTAGTAGTATTTACACCAAACGGCAACCAGATTGCAGCACTAATGGAGAAGGCCCGCAAGGCCATTCCTATGCTGACGACGCCGGAGATCGTACAGCGGATCGCCTCACACAATCCGGATTGCTTTTGGGCAATTGCGCGCCGCGACAGGTTCGACATCAGATGCCCCGAGGGCGAAGGTTACTACGCCTTCCTAACGCTGAACGAAGAGGGCCTACGCGGGCTTCTGGATGGGAGCTTTGATCGCAAAAACCCTCCGCTTTCGTATATTTCGGCTCAAAGCGAAAAAGCAGCCGGCATTTATATCTGGCATGCGTTTGCGCCTGGCAATTTAGCCGTAGCGATCACGCTCGCATGCCGAAAAATTTGGAACCTGCAGAACCAGCAGGCGGACATTTTCTGCTGGTCTACCAATGATTCGGCGGCGCGTTTTGTCGAGGCAATCGGTTTCCAAAAACTACCACCCGTTACGGGTAGTAAGGTGCCGCAGTTCCACGTGTTCCGCCGCAGCAATTGGACGCCGAATGCCATAATTTCTAGAGATTCACCGACGCAGCGATTGGTGCCTCCAAAGCTGCGCGTGCGTGTTGCTCGCACGGTCGACGATCTGATGCGGGCAGTAGCGCTGCGCGGAGCCGTCTATATTGCCGAGCAGGAATGTCCGTATGACGAAGAGTTTGACGGTAACGATTTTTCTGCGACGCATCTGATTGGCTACGTGGGCAATGAGCCAGCTGGTTGCATGCGTATCCGTTATTTCGCAGATTTTGCCAAGGTAGAGCGTTTGGTGGTTCGCAAGGAGTTTCGTAGCTCAGGTCTCGCGCGGCAGATTGTGCGAGACAGCGTCGAATTCTGCCGCGCAAAGGGATATCAACGTATTTACGTATATGCCCAGAAACGGCTGGTGGGTTTCTGGTCCAAATGCGGTTTCGTAGTTCCAGCGAACGCACGCGACCTGGTATTTTCCGATTTTGATTATGTTGAGATGATCCATATCTCCGATCGGCAGCACGACGCAATTTCGGAAAAAACCCCACCGCAGGTGATCATTCGGCCGGAAGGTGATTGGCAGTCACCAGGCATTCTTGAGCGCTCGATTGTCCGCGGGCTTCGTCGGCCTTCAACTGGGGTTGCCGCAGCATGAGCTCAGTCGTCTATCTGAGAGCACTAGCCGATCCCTCGAAGACGCCTTGTCTTGCTCTAATAGATTTACAGCAAGAATACATCGCGGACCCCCGTGCTATGGCGATGCCGGGAGCCAAAGCTGCCCTCGATAAGTGCCAGATGGCGCTCTATCACGCGCGGTCCATGGGTTTCCCTATCGCCTATTTTCGTCAATTGACTCACTCGTCTTATTTCAACCCGGCCACGATTTTCTCCGGTTGGATCAAAGGTTTTGAGCCGACTGGGGCAGATATGATTTTCGATCGAAACCTGCCGTCTTGCTATTCGAACAAGTCTTTTGCCGAGTTGATGGATAGTTGCGGCGGCCATTTTGTCATAGCTGGTTTTGCTGGGGAGACAGCCTGCCTTTCGACGGCGATCGATGCATATCATCGCAAACATCGGTTTACGTATCTCTGCGACGCTTCGACAAGCCACGGACTTGGGAATTTTTCGGCGTCGGTAGTTCAAGGGGCCATTACGGAAATTATCAAAGTGTACGGTGAGGTTCTAAGTACCGATTCGTGGGTCAGTGAGACCTCCGATGTGGCCATAATCGAGGTACCACGACTATGAGCAACGAAAGGGATGTCGAAATCTTAGCTCTGATCGATAGGCTTAGAAATGAAATCGATCTCGCCGAAAAACACTCGCTTGACGTAACTGTGCGATTGCTCCGAACCGCAGTACTGGATCTTCACACCTTGGTGTTCTCAATTTCAGATGATGAACTGCGATCTATTTCCGACGCTCTCGAAGATGCATCGTTATCAGAGGGCAAGTCAGCTGACCGATATCAGTGAGGCGCCCGGGGCAATTGATCGCCACCTTGAAAACCAGTGACTGGCCTTTATTTTGGAAAAGCGGAAATGACTGCTGCTGTTCTCATGTCCGCTGCCTTCAGCGCTTTATTGCATGCTTGCTGGAATATGCTGGCACAGCAAAATTCCGCGCCGCGAGACTTGCTCCAGGGTTTCGTAATTGCGACTGCGACCCTATGCTTGGTGGCTTTTCCTTTCATCGGCGCCCCCATTCCGCAAACTTGGCCATGGATTGGCATGGCCAGCTTGGTAAATGTGTTTTATCTGCGAATATTGGGAAGAGCATACGTCCATCCGGATTTTTGTGTGGTCTACGCGATTGTCAGATCAACAGTACCAGCAGTCCTTTTTCTTATCGGTCTGCTGGTCTTTAACGAGAGTGAGCGTCTTTGCGGCTTGATTGGTCTGGCAATTGTCGTAACCAGTATCCTAATTTTCGCTCTACCTCAGACCCAAGTTAACAGGACCGATCTAAAGACCCTGATCTTTTCCGTCTTCTCGGGGCTGCTACTCGCATTGGCGTTGTTGCTTGACGTCGTTGGCATTCGCACTGCTGGCAGGGGCTTTGAAAATCTCCTCCAGTATGCTGTTGCAAGTTCGCTTAGTACTGCGGCATCTCTCACGATCCTTAGTTTGACGGGTCGAGCAAACCCGGTCGCCATTCTCATCGCCAATGGCAGACGATGCTTTTTAGGAGCCCTTTTGTTGTTGTGCTCTTACTTGTTTGGTATGTGGGCGTATTCGCAGGGCCCAATTGGAATGGTAGCTCCTGTACGCGAAAGTAGCATTCTCTTCGGTGGGCTGCTCAGCGTCTTTGTGCTACGTCAATATGTTACGCGAGCGCAGTGGGCCGCGATGGCGCTTGCTACAATTGGCATTGTACTGGTTCAGGCTGGATAGGCTCATTCAGCAAAGATCTGATTTGCAGCTATGAGTTGGGGATTTCATCGTGCCACCCGGATCGAAGTTCCGGTACCAGCAATGGCGAGCGATTGTCGCCATCTCATTCGGGAACGCGTTAGAATGGTTTGACTTTGTTATCTTTGGATATTTCATCGTCCCGATTTCGAAGCAGTTTTTCCCCGCTAGTGAGCGATCATCGGCGCTTATGCTCTCGTTGGCAACGTTTGGCGCAGCCTTTTTGGTTCGTCCGTTAGGGGCCATTGTTCTCGGACATTATGCCGATCGTTACGGACGCAAACCGGCACTTGCCTTGACTATCTCTTTGATGACAGTGGGTACGGCGTTGATTGCATTTGCGCCAACATATCAATCCGCGGGGTTGCTTGCGCCAATTACAGTTATCGTCGCTCGCATCGTGCAAGGATTATCAGCTGGCGGTGAATTCGGAAGCTCAACGACTTTACTTGTCGAGCAAGATCGACTTGCTCGCGGGTTTATTGCGAGTTGGCAATTTTCGAGTCAGGCGCTTACCCTCGTTTTCGCGACATCTTGCGGCACTTTTCTAAGCTTGGCGCTTGACGCAGAACAGATAAATGCCTGGGGGTGGCGAATTCCATTCGTGTTTGGATTATTGATTGGCCCAATTGCAGTCTATGTTCGAAGTCGCATCGCGGAGAGCGCTGAATTCCAGTCGATCCAAGTGAGCTCATCGCCCACAAGTGAAATCGCGTCATTTTTTAAATCGAAAATGTTAGTTGCAATTGGACTCGTGACGCTTGCGACCGTCGCGATCTATACTCTGGTGTTCATGCAAACGTTCTGTGTCAGATACCTCGGATTTTTGCCGTCTGACGTATTCCGGGTAGGTCTCATCACAGGTATCGCCCAAGTGGTGTTGGTCCCCGTCGCGGGCGCATTATCCGATAAATGGGGGAGGCTGCCTATCGCAGGCATCGCAGGTCTTATCATTATGGTCACAGCCATTCCGCTGCTTGGGAGAATGACGACAACACCGACGTTTGCAAATTTGCTCTTATTCCAGCTTTGGACTGGTATCTGCGTGGCAATCTATGTCGGTCCGCTACCTGCCATGCTGTCTGAGCTGTTCCCAACTCAAGTTCGGACTACGGGACTTTCCATAAGCTACTCGCTTGCGGTCGGCTTTTTCGGAGGGTTTGCGCCGCTGATCAATGGCCTCTTGATCAACTTCTCAGGAAGCAATGTTGCGCCAGGCTACTATCTCAGCGCTGCTGCATTGATTTCACTTATTGCGCTTCTGGCAGCGCGCAAAGCTGGCCTTAGGTGAGCCGAAGAGGCTGCCCCATTGGCAAGTCCAATAAGATTGGGGAATGAGAATGAATCGAGGAAAGCTTCAGCTCGACGATCGACGCGATAGCTAATTTATGGGCCCGGATTTGCAGATTGATAGGTTATGGAATATCGCCTGAATTTTTCTGGAAAGAAAAATTCATTCGGTGAAGTCGGGGAGGTGGGACACCCGCGGTAGAAAGCCTAATGATCCCTTGGACCGATGCGGCGTCCCACTTTTTGGTAAGTCCTTGATTGGAATGAGTTGGCGCAGCCCTCTCGGGACTGCTATGACAATCTTTCGTTGACCATGCCGCTGCTGCGCTTGCTCACGTCGACGAACTCCGGGGGACTCTTAAATGGACATGTACCGGCGAAAAAATAGCCGGTGACTTTTTTGTCACCGGCCGCAGTTTCCGCGCTCAGCGAATACGGGGAGGGAGATCATATTCGCAATTTCGATCGCGAGGGGGCGGGATCGATTTGATTGCGCAGAATGCAGAAAATTAAAGTCGCAGGTCTTTACAATCCAGTGCTGCAGCAGCATGTGACGGTCAATCAAGACTGAAGCAGGCACCTTGCGTGCAGGCATTGGCTCCTACAGATTGCGTTGAGGCTTCAAGCTCGTCGTCGGAAATGTCACTCAAATTTTGTAATCGATCCATTCGAGGTCGATATTGGTCTCCCTTATTGTGTTTGCCCGCTTTTTAGCCGCCCAATCTCTTTCGTAGAGGCTCGCGCGGCCGGTGATGCCTAAACTTCCACATTTCGGCCCTATCTTGGGCCGGAATTTGCGTTGAGAGATTGAACGGACTTACGGGCGTTTGTTTCTTCGTGCGCTCATCAGCGATACGCTCACAACAGGATTTTCTGCGTGGGGGCCGCTGCCCAGCTTTCTCTACCTCTCTCTCGCGATCGCGGTAGGCAATATCGAGGGTCTCCGATACCGTGCGCTTGGCTGTTGGCAAATCAACCCAAGCAAAAATGGCCAAACCTCGAAATCCGTCCTTCTGAGCGGTCTCACTTGGCTTAC
>DATJYL010000165.1 GCA_035499655.1 Pirellulales bacterium | reverse complement strand
CCAATTCGGCGTTTTGGCTGGAGTGGCGTTGGTTTGGAACGAACACGATAGGGTATCACGCGTTCAACCTGCTGCTGCACATTGCCAATGCGCTGCTGATCTGGCTGATTTTGCGGCGGCTGCGTGTGCCGGGCGCATATTTAGCGGCCCTGCTGTTTGCGGTACACCCGGTGAATGTGGAAAGCGTAGCCTGGATTGCGCAGCTAAAGAACGTGCTGTCTTTATTCTTCGGCTTGCTGTCGGTGCTGTGGTATGTGCAGGCCGAGCCTGATGCGCCAAAGGTCCCTTCGCCGCCGTCCAGTCCGTCCTCCGGTACAATTCCCGCCTTGGCCTATGGCTGGTATGTGCTGAGCCTGCTGGCGTTCGCGCTGGCCATGCTCAGCAAGGGTTCGGTGGCGATTGTGCCGCTGATGTTGTTGGTCATCGTGTGGTGGCGGCAGGGACGGATCACGCGCAGGGATTTGCTGCGCAGCGCGCCGTTTTTCCTGGTGGCCGTCATTTTGACGGCCGTGAACATCTGGTTTCAGACGCACGGTTCCGGCGAAGTCATCCGCGACGTGACGCCGCTGCAGCGCTTACTAGGAGCCGGCGCGGTGGTGTGGTTTTATCTGTCCAAGGCCTTGGTTCCCTGGGACCTGTCGTTTGTTTATCCGCAATGGAACATCGACCCGGCCAATCCGCTGTGGTGGATGCCCTTGGCGGCGACGGTAGCGGTTACCGTGGGATTGGTGTGGCAGCGGCAGCGCACGTGGGTCCGGCCCTTACTGGCGGCCTGGCTGACGTTTTGCCTGGGCTTGCTGCCGGTGCTGGGTCTGGTCGACGTGCACTACATGAAATACTCGCTGGTCGCCGACCATTACCAATACATCGCGGTCATTAGTGTGTTGGCGTTGGTGGCGGCGGCCGTCGTCATTTTCACGCGGCGCTGGCCGATGGCTGTGACTGTTACTGCAGGCGCGATGGCGGCGCTCACCTGCGGAATGCTCGCCTGGCAACAGAGCAATATCTATCTCGACCCGGCCTCATTGTATCAATCGATCATTGCAAAAAATCCGGATTGTTGGTTGGCCTATAACAACTGGGGCGTTGATTTGTGCGACGCGGGGCATTCCGATGCCGCAATCGCGCAATACGAAAAAGCCCTGCGAATCGACCCCAACAACGAAGCGATCGAAGACAATATGGGTGCGGCGTTGGCCAAGCAGGGTCATTATCCGGAAGCCATCGAGTACTACCGCAGGGCCCTGCAACTGAATCCCAACTATGCCGAAGCATACGGCAATCTTGGTCTTGCATTAGCCCAACAGGGTTCGCTGGAAGAGGCCATCGCTCAACTGCAGAAGGCCTTGAATTTAAATCCGAACCTTGCCGAAGTCAGTTTCAACTTGGCGTACGACTTAAAGCGCGTGGGCCGTCTGCCAGAGGCCCTTGACCAGTATCAGAATGCTTTACGTCTCCAGCCGGACAACCCCCAGATCCACAACAACCTGGGACTGCTCTTGGACGCCACGGGAAAGCACCAAGAAGCGATAGAGCATTATTACGAGGCCCTGCGTCTGAATCCGCAAGAAGCGGAAGCCGAATGCAATTTAGCCAACGCGTTGGTCGATATGGGCCAGCCGCAGTCGGCCATCGATCATTATCGGCAAGCACTCAAGCTCAATCCACATTACACCACAGCGCATTACGGACTGGGGACCGTCTATTTGCAGAGCCGCCAATTTCGCAGCGCGATCGAGCAGTTTGAACAAGCCGTGCAAGAAAAGCCCGATTACGCTGCAGCACACAGCAACCTTGGCGCGGCGCTGGCCCAATCGGGAGAGTTTCAACAAGCGATCGAGCACTACCAACAGGCCGTCCGTTTGAAGCCCGATTACATCGAAGCCCAGGCCAATTTGGCCACGGCACTGGCGAAACTAAATCGCCGTGAAGAAGCCGTCGACGCCGCGGAAAAAGCCATCGTTTTGGCTCGCTCGCAGGGCAAAACCACGTTGGCTGCGCAAATCCAACGCTGGCTGACCGACTACCGTTCCCAGGCCGCCGAATCTAGTCCGTCAGAGACTCCTGGACGCTAAGCCCCCTTTTTTCAAGTGGAAATGCCTTCCTTTGGCCGGAATGAATCTGGCAGCCGCACCTTATTGCCTAAAATGGCCGCTCCGGCATAAGATTAGCTAGCAACTTCTTCTCTTTCTTGTTATGGTCATGATGGTCGATAAAACCATTGTCAGACCAAATTTGCGCATCCGTCGGGGAAGTCGAAGCGTGTGTGTGTCGCGTGCCAGGGGGCGAATCCATGGTCGCGGTCAGTGTCGACAAATTTCTGGAACTGTTACGCCGTAGCAACCTGATCGAAAAAGGGCAGCTCGATCAGGCCGTTGCGCAGATCGAGCGCGAATTCGGCCCAGCCGCCGTGGCCGACGGCCAAGTCCTGGCCGAAAAACTTGTCGCCGCCAAGCTCATTACTCCTTGGCAGCGCGACCAACTGCTGGAGGGAAAATACAAAGGCTTCTTTCTCTTAGATGACAAATACAAGTTGCTCGGCCATTTGGGCACCGGGGGCATGAGCAGCGTCTACTTGGCCGAACAAGTCAAGATGAATCGGCTGGTGGCAATCAAGCATCTGCCGCAAAAACGGGTAAACGATTCTTCGTATTTGGCTCGCTTCTATCGTGAGGCTCAGGCCGCCGCCCGGCTCGATCACAAAAATATCGTTCGCGCCTATGATATTGACCACGATAGGGATGAGAACAAAGACAACCATTTTTTCATCATGGAATATGTCGAGGGGCGCGATCTCCAAACACTGGTGAAAGATGTTGGCCCGCTCGATTACGACACCGCCGCCGATTACATCCGTCAGGCCGCCGACGGTTTGGAGCACGCGCATCAGGCGGGGCTCATTCACCGCGATGTCAAACCAGCAAATCTGCTCGTTGATCAGCGCGGCGTCGTCAAAGTGTTGGACTTGGGCTTGGCCCGTTCAGAAGATGACAGTCAAACCGCCTCGCTCACCATTGCCCATGAAGAAAATGTGCTGGGCACGGCCGATTATCTGGCCCCGGAGCAAGCCAAAGACAGCCACTCCGTTGACAAACGAGCCGATATTTACAGCCTGGGCTGCACGTTGTATTTCCTGCTGACCGGTCACGCGCCCTTTCCAGAGGGAACCTTAGCGCAACGCATTTGGAAGCATCAAAATCAGATGCCCAAAAGCATTTATGATGATCGGAAAGATGCGCCGCCGCCGCTGGTCGAAGTTTGCTTGCGGATGATGTCGAAGCAGCCCGACGCTCGGTTTCAATCGGCCGGCGAAGTGGCCGTGCAGTTGTCGAAGTGGCTGGAAGGCCGTGGTAAAGAAAGCAGCAGCAGCGGATTGGGATTAGCAAAACGCCCGGTCGGGCCGCCTCCGCGTCGCAGTGGATCATCCCGCTCGGGGGCCATGCCGGTGTATCCGCCCCACCGCGGCAATAAACCGGGCGCTCCGGATGACACGGTTTCCAACCTGAATCGGGAAACCATCAAAGGGGCACCGACCGATAAGCCGATGCCTTCGTCGACGGGCAAGTCGCAAGTGAAATTCGGCGGAAGTAACATATTGGGCCGGCCCGATCAAAGCGGCGGCAGCCGCGTGGTCGGTGGCGCCGGCGGCAGCAGCATTTTGCGGTTGGGGAATAGCAGCGTTTTGGGCCGGGCCGGCAAAAGCAGCATCGTCCGCCCTGGCACCAGCGGGACGGGTGTCGATAAAACTGCCGGTAAATCGTCGCTGCTGAGGGCCAAATCGCTGGATGCTCCCAACTCCGGCGAAGGCGGGAAAAATCCTCCCCCTCCGCGCGATGACACGTTGGGCGAGCTGATCGAAAAAGCCGTGCATGAAGTCACCACAGCGGTCCATCAGGACAAACCGTCCGGTGCTTCGGCGGCGATGCCGCATTATCGCGCGCCGGAATCTTCCATTCCCATCTGGGTTTGGTTTCTTTTGGCCGGGGGCCTGCTGATGGTCGTGGCGCTGATCGTGGGCATCGTGATGAGCGTTCACTAGTATCCATTTGTCCATTTCCGGGCGGGCGCTGAAAATTGTCTTCGCGGCGCCGTTTTTCCAAAAGAGGGGGTGGGGCGGCGCACGTTTATTCCTCATGGTCCGCCAAAACCCCCCGGCTTCAGGAAATTTTAAGTAACGGCCAAGCAGCCACTTGCGGCGTTCACTTGTTTCTGTGGAAGACACCTGCATAAAGTGGATTGGTGGGCTTCACTGCCTGCTCCTTTCCGACCGATTCACTTCAATGCAGCCGCACGGCGGCCCGAGTTTCCCGGCGATTTTTCCGGTCGCCGGCGGCGCCACTTGTGTAGCGAGGTTTTATAAATGGGCCAGCACAATCAAGGCTTTTTTGGCAATCGAATTCGCAATCGCGTGGAGCGATTGAACGCCATGGTGCGCGCCAAGCACTCGCGCCGCGGGGTGCGCTCCAGCAAACGTGCGCGAGGTGTGCCGCGCAACGAGCAACTCCCTTTTGTGCCGCCGGAAAACTGGCACGAACCCCACGAACAAGGCGGCAATTACCGCATCGTCGTGCAATCGCCCGGCGTGGGGCATCGCCATATTCTCACGCTGGCCGAAGTCCGTGATCGACTCTCGCAGTTGCCGCCGCATTTTGTGGCGCCGTTGGAAGTGGTCCAGTTCAGCCGCATGACGCGCAAAAAGCTCAGCTTCCCTTGCTACGGCATGCAATGGGGTCCGACCATCTATTTGTATCCCGTTGAGGAAAGTTTGGTGGAGCGCTTCAAAACGCCACCCAAGCCCGCGCAGTTGATCGAAGCACGTATGTACGGCGGCCGTTGGGAACAAGATGGCCCCACATCGTGGAAGCTGGTGTGGAGCGAGCTGGCCCTTAAAGATTATTACTTGAACAACATTTTGATCCACGAATTGGGTCACTTGCTGGACGACCGCAATTCTCGCTCCCATGACCGAGAGCGCTTTGCCGAATGGTTTGCGCTCCAATATGGATATAAGCCCACCCGACGATTCGTGGCCGCGCCGCAAGAAGTGATGTGGCGGCATCACAAGCCTCGCCAACCACGGTAAACGCGGCCCTTCGCCGGTAGTGTCCACAAGCAGATCAAAACTGAATATAATGAAGCCGCCCCCGGGCGGCTTTTTTATTGGGTGCCCGCTAACCGTGCCACGAATTCACACCATGTCCAGTTCGCTCAAGCCCTGCCGATCGCTCTGGCTTTTTGTGTGGGCTGCAACCGTCGGCATAGCCGCATTCGCGGCCGACAATGCCAATTCCGGCAAAGGCCCGGGGATCGGCCAGCCTGGCATTGGTCAGCCTGGGGTTCCGAGCAAAGCCAGTAATCCCTTCGCCGACGATGTTCCTGCCAAATCCGGCCCGGCCGATTCCTTTCCCGACAAGAACCTGAGCTTTACGAAAAACATCGCTCCCATTTTGGTCTCTAAGTGCACGCGCTGCCACATCGATCAGGCTCGCGGCAAATTTAGCATGGCCACCTTCGAGTCGCTGAAAAAAGGGACGCCCGACGGCCCGGTTTTCGTGGCCGGCAAATCCGGCGACAGTCGCATGGTCGAAGCGCTCACTTCCGGCGATATGCCCCGCGCCGGCCCCAAAGCCACCAAGCCTGAAATCACCGCCATCAGCCGGTGGATTGACGAAGGCGCCAAATTCGACGGTCCCGACGAAAAAACACCGCTGGTCAAACTCACTTCAGCCACAGCGTCGCCACCGCTGGTGAAAAAATCAGACGAGCCCAAGCTCAGCGTCGTATCAGCCACGGGCCGAGAAACGGTGCAGTTCTCCAAAGACATTGCTCCCGTGCTGGTGGAAAATTGTTTCGGCTGCCACACGGGACCGGGGCCGACGGGCAATTTCCAAATGGCGCGCTTCACCGATATGATTCGCGGCGGGCAAAGCGGCAATCCCTGGGTGCCGATGCAGCCGGCCGACAGCCTGCTGATTAAAAAGTTGAAAGGCACCGCCGGCAATCGCATGCCGCAGCCCAAAAACAAGCCGCCGCTGCCGGACGACGTGATCGCCAAATTCGAAAAATGGATTGCCGAAGGCGCCACCTTCGATGGCGGCGATCCCAATCAATCCACCCTGCGCTTGGCAGCGCTTACGCGGGCCAAAATCGCCACGCCGGAGGAATTGGCGTCCGATCGGCTCACCGCCGCCAAGCACATGTGGAGACTCACTGACCCGAAAGATCCCTCCACCACCAAGCAGACCAAAAATCTGTTGATCGTCAGCAACTTGCCTGAGGGCGAACTCCAGGAAGTAGCCCAGACCGCCGAGCAACAAGTGGCCGCCGTGACCCGACTGCTGCATGCGCCCGCCGATCAGCCGCTGGTTCGGGGCGGAATTACGTTGTTCGTGTTTCCCGGGCGCTACGACTACAGCGAATTTGGTCGGATGGTGGAAGGGCGAGCATACCCCAAAGATTGGCGCGGCCACTGGAAGTACGACACAGTCGACGCTTACGCTGCGCTGGTGCCGCCGGTCGATTCCGGCGATTATTCGCTGGCCGGCATGATCCAGCAGCAATTAGCCGCGATTTATTTGGCCAGCCTGGCCGGCAATCCGCCCGATTGGTTCAGCGAGGGGAGCGGCCGCGTGCTGGCTTCGCGCGTCGATTTCAAAAGCGAGCGAGTCCGCAATTGGAACGATCGCTTGAAAGAACTGGCCGCAGCCAGCAAGCTCGAAACGTTTGTGACGCACGGCCTGCCGCCGGACGACAACGACATTGCCGCCTATGGTTTTATGAAAGAGGCGATGGCCAATGCCGGCAAATATTCGCAATTGGTCATTGCCCTGCGGGGCGGACAGTCATTCGATAACGCCTTTGCGCAAATTTACGGCAGCCCGCCGCAAGCGCTGGCCGCCGCTTGGGCGGCATCAATAAAGGGCGGGGGGACTTAATCGCCATGCTCAAACCGACATTGTGCCCCGCATGATTCCCAGCAGCGTTGAACGACTGTTGAAAAGCCCGTCGAAAGATAATGCCGCTGCGTTGTTGGAAGACGAGTCGGCGGTGTTTCACGTTGATTGGCGCGAGGAAGACGACGCCATTGCGCGGTACTGCGAGGCGATTTTGCGCACCGGTTCGTTGGCGGCAAAACTTGTGGATATCGAGGCCGAGCCGGGCTTCGAGCTGTATATTTCGCACGCGGGAAAAAAGGTGACAGTGCCGCTGGTGGTGGGGCCGGCCGATCGGCATACCACGCTCCGGGCCATCAACCGAGTGTTAGCTCCCGATTACGAAGTTCGCGTGTGCGTCGCTTCCAACGGGATGGATACGCTCGCATTTTTGCCGCTGTCCGCCGCCGACTGGAAAGTGCTCGAAGGAAAATATGGCCTGCAGGTGGCGAAGCATTTCCGGAAAATTGAAAAGACGCCGAATTTGTTCACCGAAGCGTGGTGATTCTCAGCCTGATTGAGGCATTTCTCATTTGCCATTTGTCTGATTAGGCGGAGCCGGTGCGGTGGCACTTTGCTTTTTCTTCGCCTGGTTCATGCGATGGGTCGTCCAACGGCTGGGTCGGTGTTGGATCGGTTTACCATCCGGTCCAACCGCCTTGGTTTGAACTGCCAGCGGCGCGGTGGAGTCAGACGAGCAGCCCATTGGGCTAGCCACGGCGAGTGCAAGGCTTATATTGGCGAGCAGCCGTTTCATAGTTTGGCTTACCTGTTGCAGCGAGACTCACGCCACGATAGGCGCCAGGATTTTCGGTTCTGTTATAGCCTGTTCTGCTAAGCCCTCATAGAAGGGAGTCGGTTTCACCATGACCAAGCTGATCGCCCGGAATGCATTTACGCTTGTCGAAATGCTCGTGGTCATTGCTATTATTGGCATATTGGTTGCTTTGCTGATGCCGGCCGTTCAGTCGGCGCGGGAAGCTGCAAGGTGCAGCGAATGCCGTTCCAACTTAAAGCAAATCGGACTGGGTGTTCTGCAATATTACGAAGTCACCAAAGGGAAATTCTTCCTGCACCATCCGTTTTTGGCTGATGTAGCCTCGCAATTTGCTAACGCCGATTCGTTCGCGGAGATCTATTGGGAAGATAAAATTGGTCCATTCACCGGTGGCTCGCACGAGGAAAACGACGCGCTCGCACAGCAAGGCATTGTCATGGACGTGGTCTTCCGCTGTTCCGACGATCAATCCGTGCGAGAGCCGTATGTAGACGACACGGGCCAAATCGACGGTATTTCCAATCGGACTAGTTACATGATGAATTCGCTCTTGAGCCACATGACCCGCCGATATGGCAAATGGACGATCAATCGCTTTCAATCGGAAGTCGGCTTGTCGCAGTTTTTGTGCTTTTCGGAACGCAATGCCAATGCGTTTAATGCATCGGATGGCAACGACCCGCGCCAAGACGATTATGACATTTGGTTGGGAACGGACATTATTGGCTCATGGTTCGCACAGAACCGTCATAATGGAGTGGCCAACTATCTGTATCTTGATGGTCACGTTGTAAGTTTGAACTGGAACAGCGCCATTGTTGACATGTATCCCGACAAAAATGTGCTCGTCGACGACGGCACGTATGCCAATTGAAAATTCCGCTCCGCAAGCCACATAGCGTCGCCTGAGTTGGTCGATTGCAAGTATGCAATCCGAGGCCGCTTGATAGAGGGCACGCATCCCTCGGCTCGGGCGCACCATCTACGGCAGCACGGCGTTGGCAGCTTGAGTGGCTAGCGCATCGTCGTTGTCCCACAAATCGGCTAGCGCGCGGCGAATGCGGCGTTCGGCACTGCGGAGGTAATAGCGGCCGGCGATGAGGTCGCTGGCTATGGCCGACTTCAGATGTCCGTTCCCCTCACCGCGGCCCTCTCCCACAAGGGGAGAGGGAGGAATGGCACGGCTGCGGTCAGCGGCAGCACTGCCCTCTCCCAAAGGGAGAGAAAGCAGTGCGTCGAGTCGTCGCAGTACGCAGCTGCTGACGTACAATTCAATCGCGGCGTCGGCAATGCGGCCGGCCTGATATTGCCGCTCGACAATTTCTTCCCGATAGGTTCGCAGCAACCGTTCCACATTCGAGCCGAACGTGCTGACAGTGTGCCCCAGCCGCGCAGCTTCGGGCTCCAATTCGCTGTGATGCACCCGCACCTCCGGAGACCGGAACAGTCCTTCCAATTTGCGGCCGGCAAATCCGCCGAGTTTAGAAAAGTGTTTGAGCGGGCTGGACAGAGCATCCAGCACGCCTTTCAATTCCAGCCCCACGTCGCGCATCCCGACCAAGGCCACGAAGGCGCGGAGCACGTCGTTGGCCCCCTCGCCGATCATGTTAATCCGGGCGTCGCGCATCATCCGTTCGTAGGGCTCGTCGGTGAAGTAAGCTTTGCCGCCGAAAATTTGGATGGTGTCGTTGATGATCCGCCACAGCGTGTCGGTGGCGAACACTTTCAGCATGGCGGTTTCCAGCATGTAATCGTCTTCGCCCGAATCGATGAGAGCTGCTGTCAGATACGTGGCCGCTTCAATCGCGAATGCGCCGGCATTCATGAAAGCCAGTTTTTCTTTGACCAGCTCGAACGTGCCGATCGGCTCCCCAAACTGCACCCGTGTGGCCGCATGCCGGCTGGCGCGCTGCAAACAAAATTTTGCCGCCCCGGTGCAAGTGGCGCCGAACGTAACGCGCCCAAAATCCAGCACCGTAAGCGCCACGCGCAAGCCTTTGCCAAGTTGGCCCAGAACGTTTTCTTTGGGTACGAACATATTGTGAAATGCCAATCGTCCGGTGGCCGAGCCTCGCACGCCACACTTGGGCATCCGGGCTTCCACCACTTCGAAGCCAGGCATGTCGGGCGTGACCAGAAAGGCCGTGATTTTGGTTTCGGGCTGGCCGCCGATTGTCTTGCCTCCCCTCACCCCGGCCCTCTCCCCAGGGGAGAGGGAGGAGGAAGGCACCGGCGTGCGAGCCATGACCGTCAGCACTTGGGCGATGCCGCCGTTGGTGATCCAGCGCTTGGTTCCGTTCAAAAGAAAACCCCGGCCATCTTCGGTAGGCGTGGCCGTAGTTTGCACGTTGGCGGCATCGCTGCCGGCTTCCGGCTCGGTGAGTGCAAATGCGCTGATCCATTCGCCGGTGGCCAATTTTGGCAAGTAACGTTGCTGTTGCTCCGGCGTGCCGAACAGAACAATCGCCCGCGGGCCGATGGAATGGTGCGCGTTCACAAACAGGGCCGTGCTGGCGCAATGCCCGCCGAGCACTTCCAGCAGCCGGCAATACTGAGTTTGCGATAAGCCCCGGCCGCCGCATTCGGCAGGCAAGCATGCGCCCAGCATGCCCAGGCGGCCCAGCCCGTCGATGATGCGCTGCGGAATCATTGCGTCGCGGTCAATGGCCACCGGGTCGATTTCCGCTTGGCAGTATCGCCGCAGTTCGTCCACCAGGGCCAGCGTGGCTGTGTCGGCCGCCAGATTGGGATAATCGAGCAGCTTGCGATTGGCAAACGTGCCGAAGAACAACCCTTTGGCAAAGCTGGCTTGTGCCAACCGATCGCCCAACAATTCTTCGGCCTCGGCAATTTGCTGCTCGCGCTGTTTTAGCGGCATCGTCCACTCCTGGCGTGTGTCGAATTCGCCAATCCGCCGGCGAATGAATCGGGAGTTGCCAGCCCTGGTGAATTATCGGGCTGGAAGCCGGAAGTGGCAACGTCGCTGTGGAAAGCCGGCTGAAACGCCGCTATTCGGCCTGCGATGACGCGGCAGAAAAGCCCGGCAGCCAGCGCGGCGCCGTGGAATGCAAATCGGGCAGCGTAATTTGCGGATCAAGTATTTCCGCCGGAGAGCAGTGAGAAGAACTCTGCACGCTCGCGGTTTTGACGTTTGTGGCTTGATCGGCGGGGTGGGATTGCGGGCTTGATTGCTCGCTGGCTGCCAAACGCTCGTTTGGCGTCTGGTTTTCTGCAATTTCGCAGCGGCATTTGTCGCAGCAGTATTCCACGACCCACTTGTACGTGGGCACTTTATGCGTGACTTCGATTTTCACCAACTTCGTCACTGAGCGAATACGGGCACACTCAGACGGATTCCAAATGGAATACAACGGCTTGTAATCGTGCAGTAGCGAACAGTTATTAGGATCGCATTCGTCGATTTTCGTGCAGCATTTTTCACTCGGCCCGGGAATGCAGACATCGGAGCAGCGGCAAGCGTAGACGGTCTCTTTCACGTCTTTCCACTCGCAAACTACGTGGCAAATTTTTTGGCAGTGCGCTTGGCAGCCGCAGTGGGCGCATTTGCAATCGCACCCGTCATCGGTCTGGCAATGCTCGCCAGGGCAGGGGGCATTATCGTCAGCCAGCAACAGGGCGGGAGCAGCCAATAAGGCGAACAACAAAAACAAGCGGTTCATGGCGAAATGCTTTTCTGATTGAAGTTCGGTGAGACGATCATGATCAGCGGGGTTAGCATCCAGCCTGCAGGCAAAACGCGAGTGATTTGGCCGCAGCACTCCCGCTACATAATGTTTTTCGTCCGTAACTTCCTCACAGGCCACAAACTGCCGGACAACAGGCAAATCCAACGCAGCCGGCAAAGTCATCGTGAATTGCCGCCACGAGACGTTTGGGCGATAGCACTTAGCCGTTCATTGCCTGTGCCAAGCCCTCGCACGACTGCCGACGTGTTTTTTTCCGCCAACCACGGGCGTGTACGTGTATCTGCAACCAGTGGTAAAGCGCCACGCTTGCGGATTTTTTGCAATCGCACAATGTAGCAGGCTAACACTTTACGACAACCCTGCACGCTGTCGGCACCCTTGATATAATTGCTGCGCGGATGCAATTGGCAGCTTCGCATGCCACTTTGGGCTTGGTTTTGTTGGAGGCTTTTTTTGAAATGACCCGTCGCAAAGACATCGACGATTTGCTTGCCAACTGGCCATTTCAGCCCGGCGACGTGATGGCCCGTTTGGTGAAAGCCGCCGATGGCCGGGAGGTGCTGCAAATGCGGGTCGACATGGGATTGTTGCAGATGGAAGTGGAGGGCCGGCCGGATGGTTCGCGGCCGGAAGGAGCGGAGACCTACTTCGATTACTTATTGTCCAAGGTGATTTCCGAAGGGGACGGCTTCATGCTGAATGCGCCGCAGTGCGCGGAAGTGGATCGGGAATTTGTGCAGTTTTATCACCGCCGCATTTGCTGGTTAGCGCTGCGAAAATTCCGGCGGGCCATGAAAGACGCCGATCACACGTTGGCCCTCATGGATTTCGTCAAGCAGCACTCGCCCGACGAACAATGGACTCTGTCGCACGAACAATACCGCCCCTTTGTGCTGTTCCATCGGGTGGAGGCCGCCGCTTTGGCGGAGCTGGAAGACCGCGGACCCGAGGCGGCCATTGGCGAAATCAATCACGGCCTGGATCGATTTCGACAAATTTTCGAAGAGTACGAGGTCCGTGAGAAATTCGACGAAGATGAACTCGTCCGGCGGTTGTTGGAATTGCAGAAATCGTTGCGTGAACACTACCAGGTCGATCGCACCCTGGACGAACGATTGGCCGAGGCGGTGGCCAGCGAACAGTACGAACTGGCCGCGCAACTCCGCGATGAAATTGCCCGCCGCCAAACGCAGAGCCATTAAGTGGCCTAGCACAAAGGAAGCGGACCGGAAGGAGATCTAAGCGGTATCACTCGTGGTGATTCGCCAGCGGGCTACCATCCTGACTGCAGCCAGATGGCTTCGGCCGATGACTTGCGTTTGTAAATCTGGCCGTCGCCTGGCTTGTAAACTTGTACAGTAAACGCTGTCGATGCTGGCACGTGCCACCTCTGGGATTTGCGGGAAAAGCTGGAGCCTGTTCAACTTCCGTCAATCTGTTGGCTTTCTGTGCCGTTTGGCACACCCTCTGCATAAAGACATCGATCAGACGGCAAGGCGAGCGCGTTTTTCAGGGGCTTTTGTCGAGGAGCAGTTATGTTAGTGCTTACGCGGAAACCACAGGAGCAGATTCGAGTGGGCGAAGACGTGGTCATCACCATTTTGCGCGTGAAAGGGCAATCGGTGCGGATCGGTATCCAAGCGCCCCCGGAAGTAAGTTTGTTGAGGGCCGAACTTACTCCGCACCAATCTTCCGCCGAGGAGAGCCCTCCGGAATCTCCCACAGAGAACCGTCGCGCAGCCCGCAAATTAACAAATTCGAGATCGACGAGATTGAAATCGACAAACGCGCCCGGAAAATTCACGACTCCGTTTGCCGGCGGAGAGCCAAATCGATTAACCTCCGCATCGGCTTTCGCCGAATTCGTGCCCGGGCTTCTTCGGCAAAACACCACCGAATTCTGCGCCCATCCTTCGCCACGTCCGCGGAATCTACCTGTAGCAGGAACACGGTAATTCGCACCTGACGCCCATTCTGCGTGGTCGTGAGATCATCAAGGGGTAGCGAATTTCCGGGTAGGGAAATCAATTCTGCGAAATCCGTCACGCAGCGGCGGGCGGCCTGTTCCGCCGTTTCGTGCTCTGCGATTGTGGCGTGCGGAAACTCCCAGCGGCTGCTTCCCTCCGCCGAAACCAAGCAGAACTCCAAGCGCTGGTCGCGGAAACGAAATGGGACCGCACAGGCCTCGTGACGCGCAATTCCCCGGTCTCCAGGAGCCATTTTGTGAACTCGCGGGCTAGTACAGGTGGGGTAATCAGATACCTAATTCGATGTATCCGGTCTGGGGCTGCACAACAGCCAAGCAACTTTAAGTGCCGACCCCATTTGTCTTTACAATTACTCCGATCCTGCCTTGCCCGTGATCTTTTAGTTGTAACAAGGTGATAAGTAAAATTCACTAACTATTTCTCTTTTTTTTGTGTACGTTGCTGGTAGAGACTGGGTTGCTAGCGTAGGCCGGTAGGTAGCGCAGCAACATGATTTTGCGCAAAGCCGGCCTTGGTTTGCGCTGTTTTTGAGTTCTATTCCGGCAGCTTTTGTGCGATTGATAGCTAGCAGGTGGCGCATAACTCAGATCGAGACGGTTAGCTCACTTCGAGATTGCCCATTCCGCTATAAAGAATTGAGGAAAAAAATCGCAGGTCGCGAAAAAATCTCTAAAGTTTGAAGCGGCACATCTTTGAGAGCGTTTCTTAGCCGGATTCCGTGTCGACAGTTGCTTCACGGCATCAGCGTTGCACGAACGCAACAGCGAGGGCGGAGTGTCCCATTTCTGATCCGCATACTCAGGGAGGACTTAGCCATGTTGATTCTCAGCCGGAAGGTTGGCGAGCGAATTGTAATTGGTTCTGATATTACGGTGGTCGTCAGTCGTGTAAACGGAGACCGCGTGACATTAGGCCTTGAAGCGCCTCCGGAGGTGCATATTTTGCGCGGCGAATTGCGTCCGTTTGGCGAAAAGGAACGGGCGGAAAAGACCGTGCCCGTTTCGCCGGGCCGACACACACAGCGCGGAGATCGGTCGCTGTCGGCCGACCGTCGTCGTTCGCCCCGTTGATCACACTTTCCCAGGGGGGGTGGAATTGCGTGCCACGGTTGTTCGAGCCGGTAAGGCCCTAATACACTTCGAACGACATCAAGGCCGGCGAGTGGATGGCCGTGGCACGCCGATTCGTTGATCGTTAAAGCCAACAACTGCTAGCGTCTTGGTACGGAATATCAGGCCTTGCAACTGTCAACCGCGATTGAGCCGCACCAGAATTCCCGCTATTCTTTTCGCGCGCGGCTTGCTTTTCTGTTTTTTGCCGCCGCAAAGGTCGTGTGCGCCAGTCCCGGGCGCAAGTCTCTTCTTTGGTCTTCTTAGTTTTCCAGCAAGAACTGGTGATTCACTTTCTGTAAATTAGTCGATGGATCGACGCCTGCTAGCACGTCAGGGTATCCTGCGCGGCTTTGTCAGCCGCCCTGCGATCCATCCTGCGCGCTACCTGTTCCCGATAGCCCTGTGCGCGGCGCTGGCTACTGGATGCGCCAGTCCAAAATGGGTTGTGGTGCGCGATGCTCCGCGCAATCCGCTCACCGAACGTTTGAAGCTGCTATCGAGCGGCGGTCCGCGCCCCACGCAGCGAACGCTGATGTTTTTGCGGCGCTACGATCTGCAAGGACACGTACACGACAATCCGGTCGAACTGGTACATCAAGTTCAAGGCGTGATCGATAAAGACCCGTCGCCGGAGGCGCTAGCGGCGGCCGCGGAACTGGCATACATCGGCGGCGTCAAATCGCAAGCCCTGATGCAGACGCCGCAAGCGTTCAATTTGTATTGTGCCAGCGTCGCTTATTCGTACGCCTATTTGTTCAATCCTGCGTTCACGCTGTCGGCAAATCCCTACGATCCGCAATTTCGCGGCGCTTGCGATTTATACAACGCCAGCCTGGAAGCCGCGCTGCGCGTGGTCAACAAGCAGGGTAATCTGCGGCCCGGTCAAACCTTTAGCGTCGAGCTCAAGGGTCAACAGTACGATATCGCCATTCAACCGCGCAACGTGCCGTGGCCGGCCGGCGATATCAAACAATTTGAATTCGTCTCCGATTACCAAATCAACGGCCTGAAAAACGTGTTCCACACCTACGGCTTGGGTGTGCCTTTGATTGCTGTGCGGCGCGATCATCCCGTTGACGACCCCGTCGAAAAACATTATGCCCCGGGCCTCAGCTTTCCGGTCACGGCCTTTCTACGGTGCTTGCCCGACGATTCCGCGCTGGCGACGACCAATACAACGGCCGACGGCAAGCGCCACCATCAGGCTGTGTTGGAGTTGTACGATCCCCTGCAATCAACCGACATTGCTCTGGACGATCGGCACGTGCCGTTGGAAAGCGATATCACCACGCCGCTGGCATATTCTCTCAACGATCCGTCGTTTGCGGCTCTCGACCAACCCACGACGGGCTTTTTGCATCCGAAAGAGATTAAAGAATTGGCCGGCATTTACATGCTGGAACCGTATCAGCCCGGAAAAATTCCGGTACTCATGATTCACGGCCTATGGTCCAGCCCGATTACGTGGATGGAAATGTTCAACGATTTGCGGGGCGACCCTGACTTGCGCAGCCAATACCAGTTTTGGTTTTACCTGTATCCCACCGGCCAGCCGTTCTGGCACAGCGCCAGTCAGTTGCGCGAAGCGTTGGCCGATTTGCGCAACACGTTTGATCCGGCGCATCAGGAAGCGGCGCTGGATCAGATGGTGCTCGTGGGTCACAGTATGGGAGGGCTGCTGGCGAACATGCAGGTCGTGAACAGCCGCGACGATTTCTGGCACATCGTCAGCGACAATCCTTTCCAACTGGTCAAAGCCGACAACAATACCCGCGCTGGATTGGACCGCACATTTTACTTTGCAGCCAATCCTTCAGTGCGAACCATCATCACCATCGGCACGCCGCACCGGGGAAGTTATTTCGCCAACGACGTGACACGCTACCTGAGCGAAAAGTTGGTTTCGCTGCCCGAGACGATGACGGCCCGGCTGGCCAAGCTGCGGCTGGATAACCCGGGATTTTTCCGGAACACCGAGATGATAACCCCGGAAACGAGTCTGGATTCGTTGTCCCCCAGCGCCCCGATTTTGCCGGTGTTGTTAGCAGCCCAGCGACCGCCGTGGATTAAATATCACAATATCGTGGGCCGATTGCCCGCCAGCGACTGGCAGGTGAAGCTGTTCGGCGATGGGGACGGCGTGGTGCCCTACGAGAGTGCCCACTTGGCCGATGTGGACAGCGAAATCGAAGTGCCTGCTGAGCATGACGAAGTGCATCGCCATCCGCAAACCATTCTGCAAGTCCACAACATCTTGGCGGAACATTTGCGCGAAGTGAAAGAAGGATACCCGGAGGTGGAGACCACACAGCGCGCTACGACCACGGCGAGATGAATGACCAATGACCAAATCCCAATGACCAATGATTCAGTGGAATGACCAAATGGCCCGGAATAATCATTTAGCAGCTAGGCTTGTCCAGAAATTGGTCATTGGTGCTTGGTCATTGGTCATTTTCCGAAATGATTGGCAGTAACCCACTCGTTTCGAGCGCCTCGTTCTGGCTGCCCGAGCGAAAGCCTTCCAGATCCAGCGTGACGTATTTGAAGCCCAAGAGTTTCAATTCGGTACTCAAATATTCGCGGATTTTCGGTTCCGCCAAAGTGGCGATGGCCTCGCTGGGCACTTCCAGCCGGGCTAAGTCTCCCTTGTGGTAGCGCACCCGAACCGTGCGCAGACCCAGTGAGCGTAGCAGTTGCTCGGCGCGATCGATCATTTGCAGACGCGCGGTAGAAACTTCTTCGCCATAGGCCACGCGGCTGGAAAGACAGGGAGAGGCGGGTTTGTCCCAGACGGGTAAGTTCCACTCGGCCGCGAGTGCGCGAACGTCTTGTTTCGTAAAGCCGCATTCCAATAGCGGGCTGCGCACCCGATGTTCGCCTGCGGCTTTCATGCCCGGCCGCCAATCGCCGGCATCGTCGACGTTGGCGCCGTTGACGATCACGGCCAGTCCCAACTGCGCTGCCAACGGTTCCAATTGCTCGTACAACTCCGTCTTGCAAAAGTAACACCGGATGGCCGGATTGGACGTGTAGTTGGCGTCGGCGAATTCGTCGGTCTGCAGCACTTCGTGGCGGATGCCAATTTGCTGCGCGATTTGCCGGGCCGCTTCCAATTCTCCCTCCGCCAAACTGGCACTTACGCCGGTAACGGCCACAGCTTTTTGCCCAAGTGCCAACTGAGCCGCCTTCGCCACGACTGCGCTATCGACACCACCGGAAAACGCCACGGCACAACTGCCATAACTACGCAGTAGCGCCAGCAATTTCTCGGTTTTTTCGGCGGGAAGCATCTGTGATTTTCCCAATTGCGTGGTCCGTAAATATCATCCGGTTCTGAGCCGCGCCGGGCAAGCCCGGCGGCTAAGTGAATTTTTTGTGGATATGGTTGCGCCGGCCTTGGTTTGGCGTCATTATAGTTAAAGGCCCTGAGGAATCACGATTGAATCGCACGGGCAACGACGTTTTGACGCTGCTCACCGAACAAGGCGGACGGCTGCACGGCTTGCTGTTTCGTCTGACGTTGCGCGCCGAAGTGGCCGAAGACTTGTTGCAAGAACTGTTTTGCAAACTGGCCGTGAGCGAAGGATTTCGGCTGGCCGACAACGCCGCGGCATTCGCCTACCGAACAGCGACAAATTTGGCGTTCGATTGGCGTCGGGCGAGGAAACGAAATCCAACGGCTGAGACCGATGGCGAAAACGTAGTAACAGCCACTCCGTCAGCATTGGCAGATTTAGTGCGGCGGGAGGAGTTGGAGCAAACACTAACCGCCATCAGCGATTTGTCGCCAAACAGCCGCGACATCATCGTGATGCACTATTTACAACAGCAAAGTTACGAAACCATCGCCGAACAATTCGGTAAAACAGCCCATCAGGTTCGCGCGTTAGCCCACAAGGCGATCAAGCAACTTCGTAGAAAACTCGAAACAGAACCTAAAGAAACAGCGAAGACGCAAAGGGATGGAGGGAAAGTGAAATGAACCACCCACGAGATTTATTGCACGATTTGAACGAACTCTCACAGCTTCAACCTGATGTTGCCACTACCCAGCGCGCCATTGAAAAAGTGCGTGCTGCTCTCACGGAAGTCCAGGGGTTGCAACCCCTGGACTTGACGGCTGTATTTCGCACACGCGCGTTAGGAGCCAAACTTATGCGTCCTCGCACTCTTGTTGTTATCGCCGCTGCGGCTGTAATTTTGATCTTTGCTGCCCAATGGCTGCCATCCAACTCCAGCGGCAATATCGCCTTCGCTCAAGTGCAGGAAGAGGTGGCCAAAACGAAATCGGTGCAATATTTGGAAACTGAAAATGATGCGACGACCTCAGGTGCATCGAGCGCCACAATTCTCCGCAACGTTTCCATATTAGGCGAGTCACGCAAACGAGAAGAGATTACATTCAACTTTGTGGGCCTGGCAGATTTCGATCTGATAGTAAGCAATGATGCTAAAAATGATGGTGCTAGCCATACGCTTGCTGAACAACTTGGCGAGCAGATTGCTGGACTGCAAGGTGTCGATCGAGTGGCCTATGGCATGGTGGATGTCATTTCGTTAGACCACGCCAGGGGCATACTGCTTCAAGGGTGGCCGCTCGATAGTCCGGTGTTTGATCGCTTGACAGTCATGCAGGGTCGGCGGTTGAAGGCGGAAGAAAAACGCCAAGCAATGATCGGTTTCAAGCTGGCGGAGCGGCTAAATAAAAAAATTGGCGATACGGTGGCGTTGCACCAGGAGCCATTTGAAATTATCGGAATTTACGAAAGCGGAAATGGTTACGAGAACTTGGGCCTGGTAGTGTCCTTGGAAGAATTGCAACGGCTGACTAATCACTACGACCAGGTGAGTGGATTTTTGGTGAGAGCAAAACGTCCGATTGACAAAAATGCGCTGCAGGAATTACGCGAGCACATCAAAAAATTACAGCCAGATATTGCTGTGCGCCTCGTGGCGGGTCTCTTGGGCCCGAACGTTGTTATTACTGACTTAGCAAGTCAAAAAGCAATTTATTTGCAGCCCGCCGATAAGACCTGCGAGATGGTCCCAGCCGGCACAGGATTGCAGGGCTTCGACGCTGCTTTTTACGATTCCTTGCCGCCATCAAAGGTCGATCTCTATGAATTGATCCGCAATGTTCCCACGGCCGGCGCAAAATTCTTGGGGCAACGTACGTTTGCCGGTAAGGCATTGCTGGGTTATTCCATCGAGAAAGAAGAGCAAAAGGGGGAGGGAACCGAGACGTGGAACCGGACCTATTGGGTTGATCCCACAACCAAGCTGCCGGTGCGAATTGAAACTTCGCACCGTAGCACTGCTTTTGTGGCCGCCGATAAGGATTCATTAATCAGTAACATTGTTTTCGATGCGCCGATTGATCCAAAGCTTTTCAGCCTTGCACCGCCCGCGGGTTATACTGATTCAACCGCAGTTGCCAAAAGCAATCCAACACCAAAAGCCGTCGACGGCAAAGCCACCGAATTTGTTTTCGCCGATGTGCAGGATGAGGTTGCAAAGGCGACGACGACACAATACACCGAGACTTCAAAGTATCAACTGAGCGGCGATGGTGCTACCAACACTAAGATTACCCGCGTGCAAATTCTCGGCGATAGCCTAAAGCGAGAAGATCAGCAATTGCGAACAATCGACAAGAATGGAAACGATGTGCGTCCGGAAGATTCGCGACATTCTATCTCCGTGTTTGACGCAAATAAAGAAAAATTGATGGCTTGGTATCCGGATCGCAAGGGCTACATCGTTAATGACTACGCCACGCCGCAGACGCCACCCGAAGGCAAAAAGTCTACCGCGGCACAACTTCATATGATCGGCGGCCTGGCGGATTGGCTCCGCAATGTACCGGTCAATAAAGCAAAGCGGCTACCGGAGAAAATGATTAACGGTAAGTCAGCCGTCGGTTTTTTGGTGGAAGAAAAGTATCAAGACGCGCTCGGCAAAAACCAGATCATCGTTTCGCAGCAAACATATTGGATCGATCCGACGACTAAATTGCCCGTGCGAATTGAATCGTCGATTCTCGGCTCGCCAAAGAAACCGGATGAGACAATTGACGGATTGCCGCGCTTTGCTTACTCAGGCGATTCAGCGTCGGTAGTTTCCGAAATCGTGTTTGATGCGCCGTTGGATGAAAAACTCTTTACTCTTGAACCCCCCGCGGGTTACACGAATCTTCGAGCTTTGAAACCTACGACATCGCCGGATAAGCCAGGTGGTTAAATACGGAATCATTGGGAATCGCAGGGCGAAAAATGCGGGGTTTTGCTACTTGCCGGCGAAGCGGCGGCCGATATAATCGAGATCGGCTAGATGACCTGTTTCAAACGGTTTCGCCTAACCTCACATAAAGCGAGTCGGCGGAATATCTTTCGGTTTGCCCATTCAGTAAGGTTTTTGCCTTGCGGCCAGGCGGCGAACCCTCCTTTACAGGTCCGGCAGTGTTTGATACATTTTGAGGTTTCCCATTTGGGAGCAGCGTTTTAAGGCAGCGGTTGTGTGGGAGTGTTTTCGGTAGGAACCTCTGTGAATAAAGGCCGGTTTTGCCAGAGCCAAGGATGGTGATTTTTCATCCGGCTTGGCGGCAAGTTCGGCCTCTGCTCACTGAGGGCAGTTCGGCGGTTGGTCGTGATGGATGCCTTTTGCAAGAGGCGCCCCTCACCCCGGCCCTCTCCCGTAAATGGGGAGAGGGAGATAGCCGCAGTTATTGATCTTTGACAATTGAGTTGTAGTAATTGGCATCTTGTAAAAATAGAACTGGACGGTGCACTATCTCTCGATGGTGTTCCGCCATGTTCTCCAAGGCTCTTAGAAAATATCGACAGGGCTTGGTTGCAAGGCGGCTGTAGTGATGGTTTAAACCTGCCAAGGTTTGGCCCGTTGCTCCGGCAAAATTGCGGTCAAGCATTACTCGATGAATTTGGAATCGTTACTTATTTGGTCACGGGGCCGCGCGCTTGCGGCGATGGTGACCAATGGATCCAGTAGCAGCCGAAAGTTTAATGCCCTCACGCCGCCGCGGTTTTCCGTGTCGGCTAAATTAGCCCCGGGCTCTGCCCGGGGGTGGTTTTCGAGAGCGTTCGATTTAGGTGGTTAAGCTACTAAGAGCGCATGGGGGATGTCTTGGCGTTAGGAGGCTTTGAAGGGCGTGGAAGACTGCGATAAGCCCGGTGTAATTGTCAAACGAGTGTTGATACCGGGATTCCCGAACTAGCACACACTGAATCCATAGGTGTGTTGCGGCGAACGCGGTGAACTGAAACATCTCAGTAACTGCAGGAAAAGAAAGAAACCTCGATTTCCTTAGTAGCGGCGAGCGAACGGGAAATAGCCCAAACCGCGGTGGTTTTCCTCCGCGGGGTTGTAGGGCTCTTCACATGGGAGTTACAAAGCAATCGGTTAGCTGAACGATCTGGAAAGTTCGTCCACAGAGGGTGACAGGCCCGTAGGCGAAAATCGATTGTCTCCCGAGGAGTACCTGAGTAGGTCGAGTCACGTGGAACCTCGACTGAATCTACGGGGACCATCCCGTAAGGCTAAATACTCCCTAACGACCGATAGTGAACTCAGTAGAGCGATTGAAAGATGAGAAGAACCCCTGCTAGGGGAGGATAGTGAACCTGAAACCATGCGCTTACAAGCGATCGGAGGACTATGGCCCGATTTATCGGGCAATGTCTGACGGTGTGCCTTTTGCATAATGATCCGGCGAGTTGTCGTTGGTGGCAAGGTTAAGGCTCTCAGAGCTGTAACCGTAGGGAAACCGAGTCTGAATAGGGCGAATAAGTCACCAGTGGCAGACGCGAAACTGCACGATCTACCCATGAGCAGGTTGAATCTCGGGTTATACCGAGTGGAGGACCGAACCCATCTGGGTTGAAAACCGGTGGGATGACTTGTGGGGAGGAGTGAAAGTCTAATCAAGCGCAGAGATAGCTCGTTCTCTCCGAAATAGCTTTAGGGCTAGCCTCGTTTTACTACGCATCGGGGGTAGAG
>DATJYL010000164.1 GCA_035499655.1 Pirellulales bacterium | reverse complement strand
GGCCCGGACGCGAATGAGCATCAAATCGCGCTCCACAAAATCCTGAGCGCTGATGTCGTCGACCTTGACGACGGTGACGATTTTTTCCAACTGTCGGCGCACCTGCTCCAGAACACGGTCGTCGCCGACGACTACAAACGTCATCCGCGAGAGATGGGGCTGTTCTGTTTCGCCGACCGCTAAGCTGTCGATGTTGTAACCGCGCGAGGCCAACATGCCGGAAATGTGCGCCAGCACCCCGGGCACGTTTTGGACGACCGCTGAAATGACATGCCGCATGCGAAAATTCTCACCGTAAGTGAACGTTAAATCATAGCCCGCCGATTGGCTCGTCGCAAGGGAGCGAATGACGTGGCGAATCGTAGCCGTCGGCTTCCACCTTCAGATTGTTGACACATGTTTTGGCATTTGGTTCGAATTGATCTAACACATCGAGAATCGTTGCAATTCATCGTTGGCGCTGATGACAGGCGGCACAGCAGGCGTAAACATCGTGGAATTGCGTGCGCAGTAATTTAGGATCAATGGCCGTGGACGAAGCAACATCTTGTGCAGCGGCCGCCAAATCGCCTGCTTGCGATTGCCAGACTGCGCCGGCACGATCGGCGGCCAACCATTGGGCCAGTTCCACCAACACTACCGCATAGGTTTTCGCCGCAGTCACATCGCCGGTGGCCAGCGCCGCTTTGGCGTCGGTAAACGTGCCGTCGATCAGATGCATCAACGGCGTAAAGCTGGCCACGGTTTTGGTCGCCGGTCGCGGATGGTCCAATCCTGGCGCTGTTTCCACCGCTTCAATGGCTTTTGGCAGCGCGTCGATAGCCTGTTGGGCGCGGCCAGCGTCGGCAGCTTTTGCGGCGGCGACGAGTTCGTCCACGGCGTGATGCAGGGAGGTGATTTTTTCCTGACCCGATTCGGCAACGTTCCGCCCTAAAGCATCGGTGAGCACGGATAACGCGGTCACGGACTGCCCCAGCGATTTGAAATCGTTTGTCGCCAACCACTGGCGGCAATAGCCCAGATTGGTTTGAAATGCGAAGACTAAAGCCGCTTTTGGCTGGGCGGCTTTTGTAGAATCCACAGGCGGCAAGCCGGCGGCCGGCAGGTCGGTCGCCGGGGGTGGACCGGCGTGCAGCATTAAAGCGACGCTCAGCATGATCGATGGCAGCAAAAACCAGCACAGCAATCGGCCAATTCGAGGCAGAACAAGGTAAAACATGGGGAATCCTTGTATACTCACCGGTTGCTGGATATGGTGATGGGATGCTTGGGGACGTGGATGTTGATTGGCGAAAATCCTGGGTAATAGCTTATCACTCTGGGGGGAGGTTTGAAATGCGAACGTCGATTGGTCGGACCGATCGTGACGGATGGTATTTGGTGACACGGTTGGCGACATGGTTATTGTTATTGCCCTTGTTGCTTCTGGCGATTCCTGCTCGGGCTGCGGAAGAGGCTACTGCAAATGGGGCCGCGGCCCCTGCAACAGCGACCGCAAGCACCACCACGGCCGCGGCCACACCGGCCGCCATTGCTGAGCCGCCGACTGATTGGATCGACCCGGCGACGGGGCATCGCATTATTCGCTTGACCCGCGAGCCGGACAGTGCCAGTTTGTACTTTCATCAGAACGCATACACCGACGATGGCAAGCTGTTGGTGACCGTTACTCCGCCGCGCCCCGCGGGCAGTGTCCGTAGACCGCTGAACGGCCCGAACGATCCGCTCGACGGCGGCGCTGAACAGCACGATCGCGGGATCGCTCCCCCGGCCGACGCCGCGAACAATCCGAGCGGCAGCAAGTCGACTTCCAGCGATTCCAAGTCTGCTGCGTCTGGCGACTCCAAGTCTGCATCGTCCAGTGATTCCAAATCTGTTTCGTCCGGCGACTCTAAATCGGCACCTGCAGACGGCAGCGCCCCAACCGGCGGGCGGCAAGGACGCGGCGGTTTTTTCCGGCCGACCACGTTGGACGCCATCGATTTGTCGACGCTGGGCGTCTCGCCTCCGAAAATCGATAAACTGGCCGATGGTTTTTTGCGGGGCATGGTGGTCGGGAAAAAATCGGGCAATGTGTATTACATTCGCACTCAGATGGAAGACGGCGTGCGGGTCGATAAAGTTTTCGCCACAAATATGACCACGCACGAAACGCGCGAAATCGGCAAACTGCCATTCCGGGGCGGCTCGGGCTTGGCGGTGAATGCCGATGAAACGCTGCTCGGCGGCAGTTACGCCGTGGGGGGCGATCTCAACACCGAGGAGGAAGGCCGGCAGCGCTCCACCGAACAGCGGGCCGCAGCGCCGGGCGACGCCAATTCCAACGCCGACATGCCTCGCGGAGGCAACGCCGACCCCGATGCTTCGCAGCGGCAAATTCGCACGTTCGGAAGTCGAGAACAGAGCATCGCGGAGCGGTACGCCGCTCATCGGCCGATGAAGCTGTTCACGATGGACATTAAAACCGGCGAAACTCAAACTTTTCATCCGAGCACCGATTGGTTGAATCACGTGCAGTTTTCGCAGACCGATCCGATGTTGATGATGTTTTGCCACGAAGGGCCGTGGCACCTGGTGGACCGCATTTGGACCATCCATCCCGGCTCGGACGAAGCCAAATTGATGCACCCGCGAACCATGCCCAATGAAATTGCCGGGCACGAATTTTTCGGCTACGACGGAAAAACCGTTTGGTACGATCTGCAAACGCCGCGGTCCGATAAATTCTGGCTGGCCGGCGTCAATGTCGACACCGGCGAGCGGTTGCGTTATCCGCTGGAGCGTTCGCAATGGTCGGTGCATTACAATCAATCGCATGACGGTAAATTGTTCGCCGGCGACGGCGGCGGCCCGGGCAGCGTGGCCAATCGCACGCCGCTGCCGGATAACAAGCCGCTGAATCCGCCGGGCAATGGCCAATGGATTTATTTGTTCACTCCGGTTGCGGGTGAAATGGATACGATGCAAGTCGGCGGCGAAACGGTAAAGATCGGCAAGTTCAAGGCGGAAAAATTGGTCGACATGTCGAAGCATAATTACGAATTCGAGCCGAACCTGACCTTCACGCCCGACAATAAGTGGATTGTGTTCCGCTCCAATATGCACGGCCCCGTGCATACCTATGCGGTGGAAATTGCGAAGGCGCAGTGAACCGTTGTCAGTGGTCCGTTGTCAGTTACCAGTCGGATCAACGCCAGTAAGTTGATTGCAACGGACCACGAACAACTCACAAAGAACCAACCTCATGCACCGCCAACTTATTGAACGATACGCCGCCGAGGCGGACGATTTGGGAAAATCGATCGCCGGACTGTCACAGGACGATCTGAATGCTTTTCCTGTCCCGGGCACTTGGAGCATCCAGCAGATTGTGCTGCACATGCTCGACAGCGACCTGATTGCCGCCGACCGGATGAAACGCGTCATCGCCGAAGACAATCCGCTGCTGTTGGGTTACGACGAATCGAAGTTCGCCCAGCGGCTGCACTGCGACAAGCTGGATCCGCATTTGGCTTGCGAAGTGTTCGCCAAAAACCGCCGCCTGATGGCGGAGATATTGCACCGCTGCTCCGACGCCGATTTCCAGCGGACCGGCATTCACAGCGAACGGGGCAAAATCACGCTGCTGGACCTCGTGAACACTTACACGCAGCACTTGCAGCACCATTTGAAATTCGTGCGTGAAAAGCGCAAGCTGTTGGGCAAGCCGGCTTAGCGCTTGCGATGTCGAGCAAAAGTACAAAAGCCGGCCAGCAAATGCAGGTTTTCCGGACAGCAGAGGGAGGATTTTTCACCGCGGAGACAAAGAGGCACGGAGAGGAAAAAGTAAATGAAGAGAATATTTACCGCAGAGACGCGGAGACGCAGAGAGGGCAGAAGGCAGAGTTTAGCCGCGACGCGGAGTCTGCGCAGCGGAGCGAGGTGTATCCCAAGAGCCGCGACCGTAAGGGAGCGATTATTTACCACGGAGACACGGAGGCCACGGAGAAGAAAAGGAAATACAGAAACTAGGAGCCGCAGATGTACGCAGATTAACGCGGATAAGAATAAGAACGGATGTCACCGCAGAGGCGCGGAGACGCAGAGCGGCGGAGTTTTATAAGGAATCCAGGAAGGCAGGAACGGCAGGAATTTTTAATTGCTTTTGTTCCTCCGTTCCTGAATTCCTGGTTTCCTTATATTTATCTGCTCTTTCTCTGTGCCTCGGCGTCTCTGCGGTTCAATCTGTCGGCTTTATCCATGTTCATCTGATTCATCTGCGTTCATCTGTGGTTACTTGGCTCTGTTATTCCCTTGCGTCGGGTGGCTGAGTTCTCACCGCTGGGCGGCGGGGATGGGAAACCAGTAGCCGCGGGCCCAGGCGTTTTCGGCGGAATTTAAGGGGGTAATCACCTCGTGATCCGGGCCGTACCAACTGAATTGAAAGTAGGCCACGATGTCTTTCAATTTCGGCTTCTCGTCCGAATCACTCGACGTATCGACGTGTTCGATGCTTGCATTGACATACGGGCTGGTACACCAAATGCCCGGGACGCCGGGCACATAGTCCGCAGTCCAGAGATAGGGTCGATTCGGAACATCGTCGGAGTTGAAGGGCAGGCCGTGCGGGAAGTAGCGGAACTCCAGGCCGCTGTAGGGATCGGGGGGCAGAGTTTGAAAATAGTCAGGTTTTAATTCATCCAAGGAATCGGGCAGTTGACCGTGCTCCAGGCGATAAGCTTGCAGAGCCAGAACCAGCATGGTGCCCCGGCGGCGGGCTTCAAATTCAAGCAAATCGCTAATGGCGCGGGAAGCGACCTCATTGATTTCCGATAAATTCGGGATGGTGGTTTCGACGAGCCCTGCGAGGTTGATTCTGATTGTCGTTGGCCCGACTCCTGGAATGTCGATGCTGATGCGATCCAAATAGTGTAGCGCCCATGAAGAACCCTGTTGGACTTGGGCGATAATGAGCGATAAGGCGCGGCCGGAATCGGCGCCGTAGGAAAGCTGCCCGTCGAGCACTTCAAGCACCCGCTGCATGAGGCTCAGTTCCGCTTGAGTTAAGGCATTCAAAACGCGGTCTGCGCGGTGGCGCTCCCAGGGCATGAGCATGGTGAGCAAAAAGTCGCCGGTGGTGGGACGATAATAGCCGGAATAGAACACAGTGTTCGCGGATTCGTCGCCCTGAATTGCACGATTCGCGATGAAGTACTCGTCTTTTACTGCGTCGTCCAGGTGCAAGTCGGCGGGATGGATTGCTTGCAAGCGCTGAATGGCGTCGCGGATGCGCTGGGGGGTTTGATCTTTTATGCCGGCCCAATTCGTAAAGCGAGTAAAGAAGTTGTTCCGTCCCGTCGCCTGGTAATTGAATTGCCCGTCGCCCCAGGCTTCAGGGTTATACAACCGATTCAACAGTTGCAGCGCTTCAAAGTCGCGATTAAGCGCGGCATCCAATTTCCCCTCGCCGGCAAGTTGCTGCCCGCTGGCAAACAGAGCCTCAGACAGCAAGTTAAAATCATAGATCCGAGCGTTGTATGCCTTACCCTGAACACTATCGAGGAAATGGCATATCGGTTGCTGATTGGCTAGAATCGCCAGTTTGAGAATGTCCGGCGGCATTTGGCCCAGCGACTTTAATTGAGCGGGCAGTTCATCCAGCGGAAGGGGCCATTTTCTGATCGCTTGTTCATAAATATCCGCCGTCGCCAAGCCCTGGGCGACTTGCGATTGGTATTCGGCCACGTCGAATCCGGGGGATGCCACGGGCACTTGATGGACGCGGAAGATGGCCATGGTGGTGAACAAGATGGCACAGGGAACCAGCACACTAGCGGCCAGGCGGGTCCAGGCGGGCCAGCGATAATTTTCGCGAGTCCAATCGGGGGCGCGCAGCCAGGTGGCCAGCAGCAGCACGAGCGGGATGGGCCACACCGACCACCAAAACGGCACTTGCAGGCTGCGCATCAGCAACGTCCAGCCGCATAAAGCGGCGGCCAGCAGCACGCCCGCCACGGCTGCGATAATGCCGCTGCGAATGAGCATCGAGGCAAACTGCCCGGCCGAGTAGGCGACGAATGAGCAAATAAGGCCTGTGAACAGC
>DATJYL010000163.1 GCA_035499655.1 Pirellulales bacterium | reverse complement strand
ACGATAATTCTGGTTTCACTTCCGATAGGTAAGATGGTAGTTGAATAATTTCCATGTGGGGGGTATACTCCTGAATTGAACCCTCATCTGTCAAGGAGCTTATCGGCATGAACAGAATTCTCGAGTACTTCGACCTTGGTTCCAAATTGCGACCAATTCGTGCTCAAGCAACGGCTGCCGGCGAGAAACCTCGCACCATTCATTTGATACCGCAGTACTTGGCGCTAATCTCCGGAATTGTACTACAGCCGTTCTTTCAGAAATACATGTCAACAGGCACGTGGGATTTTACCGGTATTTTGGGATGGCTTATTGCTTCTGTTGTGATATCGCTAATGGCATTTCCAGCCGTGTATAAACACGCCTTGGACCCCGAACAGCCGATCTTTGTCCAATTCTGTGTTATTTTTACTTCCGGTACCGGATGGCAGACAATTGTGACAAGTGCATTAAAGGCTGCCGGTGTTGTTGCTGGAGGCAACCCTCATGCTTGATGAGCTCTTGAATTTATCAGATGGCTTACGAAGCGAATTGTACGAGCAGCTCCGCTCGATATTTCCGGAAGATGTGATTCAAGGGGCCATACTCGAATGCGATCAATACTGGTTTGAGACTGCTCGAATAGATGCGTATTGCCAACATTTTCCCTTTTTTGCCCGTTACTTTTATGACTGGCCCTACGATGGACGTTACCCGAAATTCTTTCAAGGACTGTTGAGTGCTTTCAAGTTGAAATTGGATTTTAGATTTCGTCCTCCAGAGTGGGATACCCATTGCAAAAATATGGGGTATCCGGAAGGGTCGGGGCCTTTTATTATTCGAGCAATTCTGCGTGCGTCCGCACGAGCCATAAAACCACAGTATATCGACACGAGTCAAGGAATTAGGGTTTTTGAAGGATTATATCCCATCCTATTTGAGTATCGTCCGCCATGCCGAGCATTACTAGGCGACCGGTTTAAGCGAAGTCTGGGTCTAAATTCGCTAAAACGAATTCTTGGCATAAGGAAGCAACCAGCAATAAGCGTGGGTCAATTGAACCCACGGACAGCCGGAACATTAGGGGGTTTGCTGTCTTGCCGAGCGAGTGGTGAGACCTTTATTGCCAGCTGTGCGCACGTCTTGGGAACCACTGGCACATCTTCATACCGCCATGGAATATTTGCAAATCGAAGTCGTCTTGGCACTGTCCAATTCTCGAAACTCGCCTCATTGAAACCGAATGGTGCCAAGTGCAATCCCGTTGCATATCCGAACGCCGAATCACTGGATGTTTCAATCACGAAGCTAGATGAGGGAATTGAGACGCTCCGTGGAACCGGCGAAGTCTCGTCTGTCCAGCGAGTGAAGCCAATTCGCGAAATGCAGCCGTACGACCAAGTACATTTTCGGGGACAAGCGAGTGGCTACGTAAATGGTCAACTTGGAGGTGTTGTGATTTGGTATCAGATCGAATTCAATGATGGCCCTCGTTGCTTTGGGCGTATCTTCGAAATAAAATCGACGCCACCACGCTACATTTTTCACGAACTCGCAAGGCCGGGTGATTCTGGGGCGTGGATTTTCAGTATGCTTGGCGAAGCTACTGAATGGAATGGAATGTTGATAGGCTGCGATGGAGCAAATGCGTATGCATGCTTTGCCGAAACAATTCTCGGCGAGTGCAATAGTTCTTTTCCCGGCGGTCTTACACCGATTTGAAAGTACGAGTGCCATGCCCACGGTTCGACGTGGGCATAAAGAGCTGTGAAAAAACATGGCCACTCCGAGCAGTCTCGGCGCGCCGGGATGGCACCCTTTGCCCGCCACAGCCGTGTAGATAATCTAACATTGGCCGCTAGCTCAAAATCTCCCTCTCCCCTTGCGGGAGAGGGCCGGGGTGAGGGGTAGCAGCTCGCAAGACGATGGCTACTTAACAATGTAGATAGACAAGAGGGCAGGAAATCCACCATGAACAAATCGCTCCCACGTGCCAAAAAACTACGCCGTTCGCTCACCGACACAGAGCGATTCGTTTGGTCGCGCATGCGCGGCCGCCGGTTTGCTCAATTCAAATTTCGCCGACAAGTGCCGCTGGGCGAATACATTGTCGATTTCGTCTGCTTCAAACAACGGCTGATTATCGAACTCGATGGCGGGCAACACAGCGTGCAGCAATCGTACGATGCCCAGCGGACATGCTGGCTGGAATCGCAAGGGTTTGCGGTCCTGCGATTTTGGAATCACGACGTGCTGCAAGATTGGGACACCGTGGCCGAGGTAATTTGGCAGAAGTTGCAGACCGAACCGCCAGCCACTTCTTCACGAAGAACCCCTCACCCCCGACCCCTCTCCCACAAGGGGCGAGGGGAGAAAAAACGAAACTAACGCGCCCGGCTGCCACTGGCTCTGCCAGTGCTGCGTGCCGCACAGGAAACCACTGGCAAAGCCGGTGCCACCCAGCCAGTCCTCTGCGTCTCCGCGCCTCCGCGGTTCCAGAAGAATTCGACCCGCAAACACTCTCAATTGGTGCGGCTGCCAAAAATCGTCTATAATTGTTGCATGAGCACCGCCGAACTACGACGCGAAATCAAGCAATTGATCGATAAGCTGCCGCCCGATCGGCTGGAGTCGTTGGCCGGTTTCATCGAAACCATGAACCGGCCGCTCACTCGGCGAATCAAACAAGCGGAACGCTCCATCGCCAAAGGCAAGGGCACCGCCTGGCGCAAGGTCCGCAAGGATGTTTGATGTCATCCTGTCGCCCGAAGCCACGGCGTTTTATGCCGCGGCCCAACTCCCCTTGGCGAAGAAATTGGCCCGCTGCTTTGCGCAACTGGAGCGTGATCCTCGTCGACACAACAACATCAAGCGGTTGACTGGAAAGTTTGCCGGTTACCTACGGTATCGTATCGGCGATTGGCGAGTGATCTATCGGATCGACGACAGTACAACTCGGGTATTCGTGCTGTCGATTGCACATCGGCGTGAAGTTTACGAATAGTAGCTGCGCATTATGCCGGGCGCCGGGTGCCATGCCCACGGTTCGACGTGGGCATGAAGTGCTGCCAAAAAGCATGGCTACTGCGAACCGTGGCCATGGCACTCAGCGGTGTAGGGTGCGTCAAGGCCGCTACAGACGCACCATGAGCGACTTTGCGGTTTATCACCATTTCTCGGTCCGAAACCACGTGATTTGTGATATAATCCAGTTGGAGGCCCCCATGTCCGACTACGATTCCATCCTGTCCGCTGCGTTCAACATGGCCATTGCCGACCGGTTGCGGCTAATTGACGAATTGGCCGCCAGCGTGCCGGACGATCAACCTCCCACGCTCTCCAAGCAATGGCTGGCCGAAATCGAACGCCGCTCCGCGGAAATCGATTCCGGCAAAGTCACACCGCAACCCTGGTCCGATGTCCGCCAGCAACTCTTTTCGCAAGTGGGCCTGAAACGTGCGGATTGATTTTCATCCCGCGGCCACGGAAGAATTGACCCATTCGGCTGATTGGTATCAACAGCGCAGCCAAACGGCAGCCCAGCGATTCGCGGTCGCCATCGACGAGGCCATTTCAAAGATTGCCGCCGTCCCCGACCGATTTCTGGCGGTCGATTCACGCCACCGCGCATGCAGCGTGCGTGATTTTCCGTTTCAAATTGTATTCCGACAAGAAGGCGATCGAATTTATGTGATCGCCATCGCCCATGCCAAGCGCCGGTCTGATTATTGGAGATCTCGCAAGTGAGCCACGCCACCGTGCTTGACGCAATCAAACCTCTGCGTCCTCTGCGGTTCCAATTTGCCGTCGCCTAAACCGTGTCGTGCTGCAAATCGCCGGAGCGGTATTTGAAGTTCGGATCAATCGTCTGCGAGCCAAAATCGTTGCCCATTCCGGAAATGATTCCATTGGTGCCGTCGGTGTCGGCAAACGTCGCGGTGCCCGCGGTCGATTTCACCACACTCACGCTGTCCATGTTCCCGCCTCCCACGTCCACGTTAATCGCGTCGGTTTTCACTTTCGAAAGAGAAACGGCATCCCGGCCGTCGCCGGTATTCACCGTCAATGACGACGTTCCCGGCTGCAGCGTCGAATTCATCACGTTCACGCTGTCCATGCCCGAGCCGGTATAAACACGCATGTCCCAAGCGCTTAAATGATTGGCAATCACCGTATTGTTGCCGTCGCCCAGATCGAACACCGAATAATAAATGTGGTCGATCGCTTCGACGTTCACGTTAGTGGCCATCACCACGTCGTTGCCGGCGTTGCCATACACGCCCAGCCCGTAACCGACCTTCACGTTGTCAAGCGTGGTTGTGTTATTTCCGTCGGCGCCAAACACGTTCAAAATGTGCGGCACCGTAGCGTTTTTGACGGTCACATTGTCATTGCCACCGTTCATGTATAACTGAACGTCATGAGTCACGGGCCCGGTGGTGACCGACGATTTGCCGTCGATTTTCGTTCCTGCCAGCCCGGTAATCTTCCAGCGATCGCCGGAAACTTCGGTCAATTGCAGCATGTTGGCGGCATTGTCGCCGTTCACGGTCAGACTGCCTCCGACCACTGCCCAGGTCACATTCCCCGCCAACAGTTCTCGTGTTTCCAAGCGTTCAAACGATCGCACCGGTTTGTTCTTGCCCTTCATTGCCATGTTCCCTGTTCACAAAAGTTATGGAGGGGCGAAAACGCCGTTCGCCGAAAAAACAACTCGCATCAGGACCGCAAAGTTCGTCTTTCCCTTGGAAGAACCAATCCATACTGCGGGATCGCACGAGCCGAATACCCGTGTTTCGACAAGCAACCGCCCGCCCCAGCCTTTCCCAAACGTAGCTCATCCGCTTGCGCGCAGCGGCAAACAAACATCAAATTCCCGCGCCGACCATAAAAAGCGTTGCCAAAAAACGACATCCCCATTCAAATGAATCGACCCCCGTTTCCCCCTCCGCCTTCTACCCCCTGCCTTCTGCCTCCTTCTTTCTGCCTCCCGCTTCACCCCTCACCCCTCACCCCTCACTTGCCCCCTGGCCCAAAAACTCCCTTGCCTTCTCCGCAGAAAGGCTTTGTCCAAGAAGTGACGCGCTAGGGCGTTCTGTCCAGAAAGTCGCGCGGCTGTCCAGAAAGTTGGATTTTGACGCCAATTCACCAAAACCAATTTCTGGGTTTGCGCCGCCAAAGATAGATTCCCAACGCGAACGCCAGCGGGCATGGCCAAAAGCAGTAGAGAAACCCGCCCCAGTCGAACGGTCCGTGACCATTCACGACAGCGATTAGGTATTCAGTCGCGATCATCCAGGCCATCGCGATTGCGAGAGCTATTAGGCATCCGCCGCCGAGTTTCATGCCCCGCATTGTAGCAGAGGGGCGGCAATATTTTACCGCCGTTTCGTAGCGGCCAGCGCTGCCTGCTTTGACCGGTCAAGAATTACAGACTGCGCGGCACGAACGTACTCTTCCGGAAATGGAACGAGAACGATCTTCACTTGGGCAGCTACTTTGACCGAATCGGTTTTAGCGCATTTTTTCTGTCCAGCAATTTCGACTGCCACGTAAATCTCCTTAGTGCCTGGAAGAATCGTAGGCTGATCCAAGAAACGTTCCTAACGTGTCAGCAAACAGTGCGCCTAGATGAAATGCTGGTGTCTTGTGCAAGGCGTCAAGATATTCTGCGGGACGCTCCACATAATTGAATATATCAGGAATTTCGGGGAATGCATTTGTTTTGTGGGAGTCGAACGCCAAAAACCCGACGTTTCCCATCAATGTGCCAGCCGTATTTTGAGCATATCGTAATGGAAATACAAGAACCGAGTGGTAGTATTTTGACCAATGTGGCCTTGTGCAGTGAAATTTTGATCCGTATTTCGCCAGATCGTTACACGAAAAGCATGTTAGCCCTTCCGGCCAATGCGTTTCTCCGTCAAAGCGACCGGTTAGCGCGCACCAAACGGAATTCTCATCGACTAAATGGGCCTGATCATCATCAAGGTCTTGCGGCCTTCCATCGGTAGGCGTTGAGCGACCCCAGGTTCCGACGCGCTCGCTGCCACCGTCTATCTGCGGCAGTACGACTTTCAAACAACAGTGTAATTGATTTGGGCTTAAATTAACTAGGCCACCCATTCCCATTCTGCATGCGGTGCATACATCAACAGCTAAATTTGCGGCGATAGCATGGTGGCGGTCCCATTCTTGATGCATTTGGCAGGAAAGTCTGCGGGCCGCGTGAAGGAAGCCATGATGCAGTGGCGTCAACAATTTTAATTTCGACTTGTCACTCCACCGCCGAACAAATTTCCTTCGCGCTATCCATCGACCAACACCCCATGTCCACTTTGCAGCAACTATCGCATCGCCTGGGTCCATAATTGTATCCATTGCTATTGGGGGAACGAGAAATCACGTTGCGACAGCATTATTCAACCTGTCGCTTAATAAATTCGTGCATTAGCGGAACAGCAAAGGCATATTTGCCATACCTGTTTTTGTATACCAACCCGATCTCTGACAGTTTGCTGAACATTTGACTGACATGACTTGGGCTAAAAGGCTGATCCAAAAGTTCAGCGGATTTCTCGGACACCTCTTGCAAAGTGAATTCACTTGCGCAGTTATGCAGCGAGGCAACAACTTTCAATAATTGTCGCTGCCGATCCGTAGCTTTTGACCACCGACCAGAAAAAAAATCGGTATCAAGTTTGCGCATTACATCAATGACAAAAACACTCGGCTGGTCAATTCCCGCTTCTTTTTGCTGCAAAAACGAGTCATACGTTTCTTTGCAAATGAACTGTATAAAATAGGGATAACCACCAGATTCATGGATTATCGTGTTGACCGCCTCGGCCTTTAGTTTGATTGGGCAATGATCAGTTTCGATTGGCTTTACAATCGCATCTCGACTTTCATCTTCACTAAGTCGCTCAAGTGTCATGACGCGAAACATTCGTTCCGAAAAAGTTCGTGCTTCGACAAGCTTAGGAAATAGAGTTGGCAATCCAGTCATCGCCAACATAAATGGAATCCCCTTTTTTTGAATTGACTGGAAGCAGTCAAGCATCAAAGATAGCGGATACTCACTTTTCGCTGCATGGTCCATCATGTTTTGAGCTTCGTCGTAAGCGAACACGATGCCCTTCGTACCCTTTCCCTTCAGGCACTCCCAAACGAATTCCAGCACCGCTCGAATTTTGTCGCTCACCAAACCATTGGTTTGGCCGAACACCGCCGTTAGGGTGGAATAATCAAGCCGCTTGTCGACGAGTTCCTTGCCGAAACCGATTGCCTTTGATTCTTCCTTTCCGATTACAACCGGG
>DATJYL010000162.1 GCA_035499655.1 Pirellulales bacterium | reverse complement strand
TCTTCCTTAGAAGCTCATTCGCCAGACCAGGGTTACAAAATGGTTATTCGGTCGGCCCGAATCGCTTTAGTTACCCTGCCGGTTAAATTACGGGTGGCCAGGCAAGTTTGTTCTCTCGACGCACCAACGGGTTACATCGTTTGATGCCAGCCATTCCATCGCCGTCACAAAACCTCTGCATTGTTATTCGCTAATACAAACATAACCTTTTCTTTCCCCCTTGAAATCCGCTCTTTTCAAAGCTTGTGTGTGCTGCCGCACCGGCTGACATTGACCCCTACTCTGTTTTCACTAAAATGTTGCGGTTCTTGAGGTTAAGAGAAACGCACAATGCCCGCCACCATGACCAGTCCCCCCGGCAATTCTTCTGAAAGTTCCAGCGATGCGTTGGAAAGCGCCCGTCGGGAAAAGCTTCGCAAAATCGTGGCCCTGGGCGTCGATCCCTGGGGTTCTCGATTTGACGATTATCAAGCCCTCGGCGAAATCCGCCGCCGGGAAGCCGAAATCACGGTTTCCCAGCCCGCCGCCGGACAGCAGCACGGCGAGCAAGATGGCCCCCGGGTTCGCGCGGCTGGCCGCATCGTGTTGATGCGCGACACCGGCAAACTAATCTTCGCCGACATCCGTGATTGGACCGGCCAGATACAACTTTATATCGGCAAAAAACAGGTCGGCGAGCAGAATTGGGCCCTGGCCCAATGCTTCGATCTGGGCGATTTGATCGGCGTCGACGGCGAATTGAAAAAGACGAAAACCGGTGAGCTGACCATTTTCGTCGACAAGTTGTATTTCCTCACCAAGTCGCTGGAAACGCCCCCCGATAAATTCCACGGCCTGAACGATCCCGAACTCCGCCAGCGGCAACGCTATTTGGACTTGATCCACGGCGATGGGGTTCTGCCCCGGTTTTTAAAGCGCACCCAAATTGTCCAATCCATCCGGCAAACGCTGGCGGGCGAGGGATTTGTTGAAGTCGAAGGCCCCACGCTGCATTCCATTGCCGGCGGCGCGGCGGCCCGGCCCTTCAAAACGCATCACAACGCGCTCGATATCGATTTGTACCTGCGTATCGCGCTGGAGCTGCACCTGAAGCGATTGTTGGTCGGCGGCATGGAACGGGTGTACGAGTTGGGCCGTGTCTACCGCAACGAAGGTATCAGCCCGCGGCACAATCCGGAATTCACCATGCTGGAGCTGTATCAGGCGTACGGCGATTACCACTCGATGATGGATTTGACCGAGAAGCTCATCGTCAACGCCATCTGCGCAATTCAATCCGACAAAAACGCCACGCCCGATTTTAAACTGTCCTACGGCGACGCCACGCTCGATTTCACCCCGCCCTTTGCCCGCCACACCTACGACGAACTATTCCAGCAGCACACCGGCGTGGCCGGCAACGATCAAGCCGGCATCAAGGCGCTGGCGGAAAAAATCGGCTTCGACACCGCCGGCAAACACCCCGACGTGATTAAAAGCGAAGTGTTTGAGGAGCGCGTCGAAGACAATCTCGTCGGCCCCATATTTGTAATGGACTACCCGGCCAGCATTTGCCCGCTGACCAAGCGCAAGCGCGATAACCCGGCCATTGCCGAGCGCTTCGAGCTGGTCATCAACGGCATGGAAGTGGCCAACGCCTACACCGAATTGAACGATCCCGACCTGCAGGCCGAGTTGTTCAGCAAGCAGCTTGCCGGCCAGAAGGAAGAAGACTCGATGGCGAAAATGGATCACGATTTTATCCGCGCCCTCCGCCACGGCATGCCCCCGGCCGGCGGCTTGGGCGTCGGCATTGATCGGCTGGTGATGCTGCTCACCGGCAGCACCTCCATCCGCGACGTAATTTTATTCCCTCTGCTCCGGCCAGAGGCATAACACAATTTAACCGCAGAGACGCGGAGACGCAGAGAAGAATCAATATGAAAAGCGTTGCTGATCGACAGGAAAATCATTTGAAATTATTTAAAAGTCGAATGGGATGTTCGTCAATTTTCAGCTATCTGTTGTGAAGAATAGCATTCGGCGCATCGTCAACAATTTTTGCTGCCCGATTTCTCCGCGTCTCTGCGCCTCCGCGGTTCAATAAAACGGACAACCAAGCCAAAGGATTGGCACATGTACAAACCGCTTCTCTGTTGGCGCTATTTGCGGACGCGCTACATCGCCCTGGCTTCCATCATCAGCGTGATGCTGGGCGTGGCCACCATGATTGTCGTCAACGCCGTCATGGCCGGCTTCTCGCACGAAATGGAAGACCGCATGCACGGCATCCTTTCCGACGTTGTTCTGGAAGGGCATGGCATGGAGAACATCGAAGACCCGCAATTCGTCATGGACAACATCCGCCTCGTCGCCGGCAAGCAAATTGCCGGCATGACGCCCACCGTGCACGTCCCCGGCATTCTCAGCTATGGTCCACCCGGCCAGGAGCATGAGCAGCAGATAATGTTCATCGGCATCGACGAAGCCACCTATGCCTCGGTCAGCGACTTCTCCAAATACCTGCAACATCCTGATAACCGCAACCAATTGTCGTTTCAACTTCGCGAATCCGGTTACGATGTCCGCGACCATCAAATGGGCGACAAAGCCCCGCTGCGGATCGGCATGGAGCAGGCCGGTTGGAAATGGCGCCGGATCATGGCCCAGCGCCAAAAAGCCTGGACCAAGGTGCAGCCGCAAGAGCCCGGGGTCGGAAATCAAGGAGCAGGGGGCAACGACCAGGGGTCAGGGGTCAGGGGCCAGGGGTCAGGTGAATCCCAAGCCGACGACTTGTCGTCAGATCATCCTGCAAAAACGCAAGCCGACTCCGCCGCGCCGGCCGCCAACGCCGCCGCCAAAGATCCGTTTGGCCCGCAGCCTGTCGAACAGCTCGATCCCGCCAAAAAACAATGGCCCGGCGTGGTGTTGGGCATCGCCCTGGCCAGCGTGCGCGATCATGACGGCAACGACCGCTTCCTGCTGTTGCCCGGCGACGATGTCAACATCACCGTCCCCACCGCCGGCACGCAAATCAAGCGGCAAGATTGGAAATTCACCGTCGTCGATTTTTATGAAAGCAAAATGAGCGAATACGATTCGACCTTCGTGTTCGTTCCCATCAAAGAACTGCAAGCCATGCGCGGCATCGGCTCCAACGTCACGGCCATTCAAATCAAGCTCCAGCCCGGCGTCGACCCCGACACCGTCCGCGACGAACTGCGCAGCAAATTTCCTCCTGAACTGTACGGCGTTTACACCTGGCGCGATAAGCAAGGCGCCCTGCTGGCCGCCGTGCAAATGGAACGGGCCGTGCTCAATATTCTGTTGTTCATGATTATCGCCGTGGCCGGCTTCGGCATTCTGGCGATCTTTTTCATGATTGTGGTTGAAAAAACGCGCGACGTCGGCATTCTCAAATCGCTGGGCGCTTCCAGCCGCGGCATCATGGGCATTTTCCTGGGTTACGGACTGTCGCTGGGCATCGTTGGCGCCGGCGTGGGATTGGCGATTGGTCTCTTGTTTGTGCAGAACATCAATCAAATTCGCGACGCTTTGGAATGGGTGACCGGCCAACCGGTTTTCGACCCGACCATTTATTATTTTTACGAAATTCCCACGATCATCGATCCCTTCACCGTCACCTGGATTGTCGTGGGGGCGTTGTCGATCGCCGTAATGGCCAGCGTGCTGCCTGCGCTGCGTGCCGCCCGTTTGCATCCTGTGGAGGCCCTACGCTATGAGTGAGCAACCCCAATTGATTGTGCCCCGCCGCGCCAATTCGCCGGCGAATTCCCCGCTCGCTCCGGCAGAGGGCAAGCTGAGGGTCCCCGACGCGCCCCCCACTCCCCACTCCCCAATCCCCATTCCCCATTCCCCAATCCCAACTCCCAACTCCCAACTCCCCACTCCCCGCTCCCCATCGGAAACCTATTCCGCCGTTCATCTTTCCGCCGTCGGCCTGCACAAGCACTATCGCAAGGGTTCGCTCGATATTCCCGTGCTAACGGGCGTTGATTTGGAAGTGCGGCAAGGAGAATTCTTGGCCATCGTCGGCCAAAGCGGCTGCGGCAAAAGCACGCTGCTGCATCTACTGGGCACGCTCGACGCTCCCACCGCCGGCGAGGTTCACTTCTCTGGCCGCCGCATTGACAACCTGCCCGCCACGCTGCGCGAACGGTTGCGGAACGAACAGTTCGGCATGATCTTTCAATTTTATCATCTGTTGCCGGAACTCACGATGCTGGAAAATGTGCTGACCCCGTTGATGATTGGTCGCAGCACTTGGAGCTACTGGCGCGGCCGCAGCCAATCTGTCCAACGGGCCAAAGAATTGCTAAACACCTTGGGGTTGGGGCACCGGTTGAAACACCGTCCCCGCGAACTTTCCGGCGGCGAAATGCAACGGGTAGCCATTGCCCGGGCGCTGATTGCCCGGCCGCAAGTCCTGCTTGCCGACGAACCCACCGGCAATCTCGACCAAAACACAGGCCTGGAAATTTTGCGGATTTTGCGAACCTTGAACGCCGAGCACGGCCTCTCTATAGTCATGGTGACCCACGATGCCGCCATTGCCGCAAAAGCCGACCGCATCGTCCGTTTGGCTGGCGGCCAAGTGGTCGTTCCCGACGTAGAATAGTGGCAGTGGCGTCTACTTGCTCCATTAGTTCCCTTTGCTGGCGAAAGTGATCGTTATGCCGGAACTTAAAGACCAACCCACTCGACCGTCGCCTCATACGGCTCCGCCCAAATCCCTCAAGATTTACATCAGCGGCCAACTACTGGACAAGGACGACGCCAAGATCAGCGTTTTTGATCACGGCTTGCTCTACGGCGACGGCGTTTTCGAAGGCATGCGCAGCTACGGCGGCAAAGTGTTTCGCCTGGAGCAGCATTTGGATCGGCTCTGGTGTTCGGCCAAGGCGATATGGCTGGAAATTCCGCTCAGCCGCCCAGCTCTGTCACAGGCGGTCTACGACACCTTGGCGACCAACAACATCAAAGACGGTTACATCCGCCTTGTGGTAACCCGCGGCGCCGGTACTCTGGGTTTGGACCCCAATCGTTGCAGCAACCCACAGGTGATCATCATCACCGATAAAATCGAGCTGTATCCCGAAGATTTTTACCGCAACGGTATGGAAATCGTCACCGCCAGCACACAGCGCAACCATCCGGCGGCGCTGAGCCCGCGAATCAAATCGCTCAATTATTTGAACAATATTCTGGCCAAAATCGAGGGACTGAAAGCCGGCTGCATCGAAGCACTCATGCTCAACCACAAAGGCGAAGTGGCCGAGTGCACTGGCGACAACATCTTCCTGGTACGGGCCGGAGTGCTGCAAACCCCGCCGCTCGATGCCGGAATTCTGGATGGCATTACCCGAGATGCCGTCATCGAACTGGCTCGTGCCGCCGGCATCAACGTGCAGGAAATGTCACTCACCCGGCACGATGTCTACATCGCCGAAGAGTGTTTTCTCACCGGCAGCGCCGCCGAAGTTATTCCCGTCGTGAAAATCGACAATCGCACCATCGGCGACGGCAAGCCTGGCCCCGTCACGCGCGATCTCATTCAACGCTTCCACAAACTCACACGGGCCGAGGCGTAGGCCCATCCCCAACAGGACTTGCTAATTGAGCCGGCAGCCTCTGGTTTGACGTGCTGTTATTGAGCTACATGACCAATCTTACGCTTACCCGGCCCTTAGCCAGTAAGCTTTCTGACCTCGGTGTAAACGGCGAATCTCTTGCTCAGGCGTTAAAATCTACCCTGGCTGTTTAACTTACTTACCAGTAGCGTTCGAGGAATGTCCAGATGTCAGGTAGCGTCTGCACCCCCCCCCAGTCACTTTCGGTTCTGTGAATTGGTTGACTGTTTTGTCAATATTCGCTAAGTTGAACACTCCTGAACTAACATTTTCGGCCGAAACGAATCGGCCGAATTGCCGGATTCATTCTTGTTATTTGTACGCTTGCGTTGGTTGATCGCGGTCGGTAGGACCGTGCTGTGTTTGGCCGTCGAGGGAACGTCGGGTGCAGATCCGCCGCAGCGCTACTGGCATCGAAGTGTTAGCGCCGGCGAAAATCAACCTTTTCTTCGAAGTGCTAAATCGGCGCGGCGACGGGTTCCATGAGATCGAAACCCTGATGGTTCCTGTAGGGCTCTACGACACCTTGCACCTGGAGGACGATCCTTCCGGACAAGTCACTCTTGTTGCTCGCTGGGCCCTAGCATACGGAATGCAAATTGGCAGTGTTACGCCGCAGGCGGCGGCCCATCCTTTGGGAGAACTACCGGAAGTAGAACACAACCATGCCGTGCGGGCGATTCGCCTGCTGGCCCGGCAAGCCGGAATCCACCGCGGAGTCAAGCTGCGGTTAATCAAGCGAATTCCTGCTGCCTCCGGCCTGGGCGGCGGATCAAGCGATGCGGCGGCCGCCTTATTGGCGGCCAACCAGCTTTGGAACCTGAATTGGTCGTTGCCTCAATTACAACCGGCCGCGGCGGAATTGGGAAGCGATGTGCCGTTCTTTCTCTCTTCTTGTCCGGCGGTTTGCCGTGGGCGAGGAGAACAGATCGAACTCGTGAGCCGATTCGGAAAGTTGCACTTGGTGATTGTTCGGCCGCCAGAAGGTTTGTCGACGGCCGCGGTTTACCAGGCATGCCGTGTAAATATCAAACCGCGGCGCCTGGGACCCGTGATCGAGGCCTTGCGAAATCAGCAGTGGACGGCCCTCGGCCTGCGGCTCCACAATCAACTGTTGGAGCCCGCCCGCCGGTTGTCGCCGTGGATCGATAAAGTGCTAGACCGTTTGGCGGCGGAAGGTGGTTTAGTCGTCGGCATGAGCGGAAGCGGCAGTGCTTGTTTTGCCTTATTTCGTACGGCTGCTCAGTCGCGGCACGTGGCGGCGCGCTTACGCAGCCGACAGCCAGAAATCGGCTTGGTATGGTCAGTCAGTTCCGTTTGAAATCGGACAGTCCGTCTGCAATCGGAGATTAAAAAGATCCACCGTCGCAAAGTCAAACACTTGTGCTCCCTGTCGTTCAACTTTTGATTCCTTCGACGCTTATGCCTTCACACTACGGATGACCCTTTCGATTCAAAGTTCAGCGCGAGTTATTTAGCATTTCGCCTTGCAGGGGAGGGGCCTGCACCGGCTTCGCCAGGAGAACAGCCGTGGAAATCACCGAAGTTCGCATCAAGCTGATGGAAGAAGGCGGCGAGCGGTTGCAAGCCTTTTGCTCCATCACCTTCGATAATTGCTTCGTCATTCGCGATCTCAAAATCATCGACGGCTCCAACGGCCCCTTTGTCGCCATGCCCAGCCGAAAGCTCACTTCGCATTGTCCGCAATGCGGTTCCAAAAACCACCTCCGCGCCACCTTTTGCAACGATTGCGGGAACAAGCTCAACCCCAACCGTGCCCCGCTGGACGATGATGGCCGGGCCAAACTGTACGCCGACATCGCCCAC
>DATJYL010000161.1 GCA_035499655.1 Pirellulales bacterium | reverse complement strand
GAGCGCTGGATGAGAACCCCTACCAGGCCCACTAACATCGACGCCACGAGGGTCCCATACAGAATGGTCGACGTGGTGGCCTGAGCGCTGGCTTTGGCCTCGTCGGTGCGCTGTTTGAGCAGATCGGTTTCTTCGCCTTCCATTTGGTCAATAATCTTGCGGATTTCACCCATCATGTTCTTGCCTTGATCGTTGAGCACTAACTGCATCGCTGTATCGGCTCCTTTCTCCCGGCGCACGTCAATTGTTTCTTGCAACAGTGCTAGCCGATTAGCCAACAGCGGCGTAAGCTGGTCCAGGCGCTGCTGCTGGTGTGGATTATCCGCAGTTAAGCTCCGCACCTCTCCCAGCGTGGAGTCAACGGTCCTCTTTGCCTGCTGGTAGGGCTCCAGATACGTTTCGCGCCCCGTCAGTAGATAGCCATCACGGCCTGCCTCCGCATTGTTCGTTTCGGCAATCAGGCTTTCCACTTTTCCAATCACGCGATAGGTATGTGCCACCCAATCGGCATTGTCGATCAGCGCGACGGTGCTACGATACGAAACGGCCTCGACAACGATCAAAATCAACAGCGCCAAGCCAAAGCCCAGCAAAATTTTCACTCCAATGGTGAATTTCATACGGATACATCTCCAGGAAAGGAATGGTGAAGGAATTGCTCCGGCGGCGGCGGTGAGTGCGCTGCGTCGGACTTGACATTGACGTTTGACGTGGTCCGCATACCGGTCCGACCACCGGCGAAGAACACAGGATGCGAAAAAACCGCCGCCAGATTCAGCACGGCCAGCCCATTGGCGGTTCGTCTCTGCACATACGCTGTAGACAAAGCGGCCAGATCGTCGCTGGTCGCAATCAACTGATCCAGCGAAAACAGCTCGATTTGCTCCACTTCGTCGACTCGCAGTCCGACTTCGATTCCGGCGTGCCGAGCCAACACGATGGCTCCGCGCTGTAGGTCGTCGGACTTGGATAATCCCATCATTTGCGCCAGATCGAGCACGGAGTAAATGCGGCCTCGGATATTGACAACGCCCAATAGTTCCGGCGGAGCACCGGGAAGGGGCGAGCAATTGACGCAAGGATAGACCTGAACGATGCGGGAAAGCTTGATGCCGTAGCGCTCCGCCGACAGCTTGAATGCCAGCACGGCGCACGTTTCGCCGCTCGACTCACGGCGGCTGGAGCGCTGCGCCAACATTTTCGCTCGGCGACGAAACTCTTTAGCCACGGCCGCTGCTGCATTCTCGGTGGCCGGGGCAGAGCTTTCGTCACGACACAACGGGCCTTCCGGCTTACGCTCCGCATTGATTTCTTCGAGTGTTACATTCATGGTTCGTTTAGCGTTTCGATGTGCATATGAGCCAACTCTTGTAGTTCTCCAACCGCCAGCCCGTCGGAGTTGGGCACAAGTTCGTCAGGGGGATTTTGGTCGAGCAAGCGCACCACGTTCCGGAAAGAGCGGATGGCATCGGCCTCCAGGTTTTGCTTTAGTTGCACCAAGCCCAGGTAATAGTGGGCCAGGGCAAAATCACGATCGAGATAAATGGCGCGCCGCAAAGCTTCTTCGGCGCGTTCATGCGGGGCAACCTGATCCAACAACAACCCATAGTAAAAATGGCAGACGGGATCCATGCGGTTAGCGACAAGCAACTGCTGACAAAGTTTCAAGGCAGTGCCAATTTCGCCACGGTCGGCAAGTTGCCGGAGGTGAAGCAGCTCGGTGTTGGGGGATGGCCCTGAAGCAGGTGCTGCGGTTTTCGCGGTCAAAAGCTGTCTGGTGTTCTCGGTTTTTACCAGCGGCTGGGCTTGCTTGCCGACGCTCTCCGGCGGCCGCGGGAACAAGCTGCTTGGGAGAAACCCTGCGGATGGGAGATCGAATCGTTCGGTGATGATTTTCTCGTTTTCCCCCGTCTCGATTAGCCGATGGTCGCTCCCTTCCCGCCGACGATAGAAGGCGACCTGCGGGATCGATACCGTTTCAAAATGGCGAAACAGTTCCACACTGTATTCGGCGGGCCCTACCGCCAGCCATCCGCCCTCGACCAAAGAATGGTGTGCCTGGTCGGCCACGCGGCGCGACACTTCCAGACCGAAGTAAATCAGCACGTTCCGGCACAGAATTAGATCGAAGGCGAAAAGATTGTGCACCAACGATGGAAACGGGTGCCGGGCCAAATTGTGATATTGAAACGACACCCCATCCTGGTAACGCGGATCGATCCGCCACAGTTTTCCTTCACGGCGAAAACAAGCCGCCCGCAACTCGTCCGAAATTTCTCGCAAAGCCCAATCTTCAAAGCATCCATGAGCGGCCCGCGCCAAGAACTTGCGATTGATGTCCGTTCCGAGAATGGAAACATCCCATCCCTGCAGCCGGCCGCCTAATTCTCGCCGCAGCAAAATCGAAAGCGAATATGCTTCCGCGCCGAACGAACAGCCCGCGCTCCAAATTCGCATGCGCCGCACGTTCTCATTTTTTCGAATGATTTCCGGAAAGACGGTTGTCTTTAAAGCCTCGAAGAGTTCCTGATGGCGGAAAAAGTAGGTTTCGCCAATCGTCAAAAGTTCAACCAAGCTGTCCAATTCTGCGTTTGCATCCTGATTCTCACGCAATAACTCAAGATACGGGCCGCACTCGGACAAGCCGCGCTTGCACATCCGTTCGGCCAGGCAAACGGCCAGCGATTCCTGATGATCGCGGAAATAGCACAATCCGGTCGCGCCAATGACGTGATCGCTTAGCGACGAAAATTCCGGACTCTGCACCAGCGAGCTTGGGGTGATTACCGTCATGAGCACGAAACCGTCTCCTGCAAAGTTGCCAAGCGTTGGCGTTCTAGCTGCTGCAATTGGGTCAGCCTTTGGCGTTCCGCATCGATCAGCAGCCGTTCCGGCGACAACAGGAGCGCCTTCTTGCCTTCCACTTCCAGCGTGGCGGTCGCAGTGTCATTGAGGCAGCACCGGTCGCCCAGGGGCATCATTTTCCCATCGCTTTCGCCAATGATTTGCGATACCGCGTCCACCTGCAGCGCGATCCGCGGTGCTTCGCACTTGAGCACGATCAATGGCGTGTATAAGTCGGGCTCACAGGGAGGTAATTCGAACAGATGCCGCAGGTCGATAACCGCCACGGGATCGCCGCCGAAATTGAGAAAACCCGCCAGCAGCGACGGCGCGCATGGCGGTCGTGTCAACTCAGCCATCGAAACAATCTCTTCGACTGCAGGAGTGGGAAGGACGTACGCCTGATCGTTCAGGCGAAACACGAGATAGCGTCGATCCAAGTGCGATGGCATGTGACACCCGCGGTGAATCTCATTCTGCTTCGTCTCAAAGGGAGGAACACTGCGCGCGGCATGGTGGGCCACCGCTCGTTAGAATCCTGCCCCAACGTCGAGCGCTGTTTTGGACGCACTCCAACGGGAGCATAGGTTGCACACGGATGCGTGGCCAATTTGCGGATTGCCGCAAACCGTTGGCCACACTTTGCGAATCTTGAAGATGGATTGCAGTTCCGTAATTGATGTTTTCGGCCACGCCGCGCGATTTATATTTGCTCCCAGGTTTGCGGGAGTCCGCGTTTGAACTTCGCAAATCGTGCAGTAGGGTTGGCTATCGACACGAGTACCTCGGTTAGGTAGTGTCCTCATGGCAATGAATTGGGAGGTGGCGAGAAATCGCGCGGCTGCAAAAAGGGGCAAAATGATTTCGGCACCAATTGCAAAGGGGACGGGCGCCTTCGCCCAACACCCTCTGACAACCGGCCATCAACCCTCGGCCTCATACAACTCGCTACTGGCGGCGTTGCTTGAGTCCACCGATGACGCCATTGTTTCCAATACTCTGCAAGGCATTGTTACCGTTTGGAACAAGGGGGCGGAACGCCTGTTTGGCTATACGGCGGAGGAAATGATCGGAAATAATATCCGCACTATCCTACCCACAGATCGTCAGGGGGAGGAAGACGAAATCCTCACCCAGCTAAAACACGGTGAACCGATCAAGCACTATGACACAGTATGCCGTTGCAAGAACGGTCGCTTGGTGCAAGTTTCCAGCAGCGTTTCACCGATCCAATCCTCCGACGGAACGGTGATGGGCGGAGTCAAAGTTGTCCGGAACGTTACCAAGCGCAAAACAGCCGAAGGCACATTTCGGATCGCGGTGGAAGCTTCGCCCAGCGCGATGGCCATGGTCGATCAGAACGGTTTGATCGTGCTCGTCAACGCCGCCCTGGAAAAATTATTCGGTTACAGCCGGGAAGAATTGATTGGCCAATCGATCGATCGGCTGATTCCGGAGCGCTATCGAGCCGCTCATGCCACTTATCGAAATGCCTATCTAGCCCAGCCTGAATCCCGCATGATGGGAGTTGGACGCAACCTGTACGGCTTGCATAAAAATGGGACCGAGTTTCCCGTCGAAGTAAATTTGAATCCGGTCCACAGCCCACGAGGGTTTGTCGTGCTTTGTGGAATTGTGGACCTCACTCATCGAAAGAAAATCGAAGCCGCCGCGGCCCGGCATACTCAGGAACTGCAGCGGTCGAACAGCGCGCTGCAGGAATTCGCCGGCGTGGCCTCCCACGACCTTCAAGAACCGCTGCGTATGATCGTCAGATACACCGAGTTATTGAAGGAGTACATCGGGCCCAAACTCGACCATAAAGCCGAAAAGTACATCGGTTACATCGTCGGGGGAGGAAAGCGAATGCAGGAATTGATCGCGGACTTGCTGGCCTATTCTCGAATCAATATCCAGGATAAGCCTTTCGTTTCCACCGACTTGAACCTGACGCTGAAACAAGTTCTCGAAGGCTTACAGGCCCTGCTCGAAGAGAGCGGCGCCGTAATCACCAGGGACCCTTTGCCCACGTTATTCGGCGACCCTGTGCAGTTGCGTCAATTATTTCAAAACCTGATCAGCAACGCGATCAAGTTTCGCTCCGACCGCACTCCCCGCATACGGATCGCGGCTCGGCAGGAAGGACATCAGTGGCGCGTATCGGTGGAAGACAACGGCATCGGGATTGAGAAGCAATACTCCGACTCGATCTTTCAGATGTTTCAACGGTTGCACGAACGAAGTAAGTATGAAGGCAACGGCATCGGATTGGCGTTAGCCAAGCAAATTGTCCAACGGCATGGAGGACAAATTGGCTTCGAATCCGAACTCAACGTAGGAAGCACCTTTTTCTTTACGCTGCCTGCACAAGGAGCTGGCAATGGATGATTCCATTCCTGGTCTGGTGATGCCTCGGAGAAACGAATCCCTGGATGGTAACTCTCCAGCGAAACGAATTCTCATGATCGTGGAAGATAATCCGGCGGATGCAGATTTGGTCGAGGAATTGCTGCAACAGGCCGCCCCTGATGCCTACCAATTCGTGCATGCTGGAAAACTTGCGTTGGCGGAACAAAAGTTGCAAGCAAACCATCTGGACGCAGTACTGCTGGATTTGCGACTCCCCGATGCATCGGGTTTGGCCAGCGTGCGGGCCATTCGTGATTTGGCCAGCGACGTTCCCGTCGTGGTGCTAACAGGTACCGACGACGACGAGCAACTGGCTTTGTCTTGCATCCATGCCGGCGCCCAGGATTTCTTAAGCAAAGCCGATCTCCGGCCGGTGGCGCTCCGTCGCGCCATCGGGTACGCCATTACCCGCACGGAAAGCCAACGGGCCGAGTATGTGCTGCGTGAAACCCTCACCTTGCAGCAAGCGATCCTCGACAGTGCCGATCGCAGCATCATTTCGACGACCTCCAACGGCGTTATTTCCGTCTTCAACAAGGCCGCCGAACGCATGCTGGGCTATACAGCGGACGAAATGGTTGGCAAGAATTCGCTCGAAGCAATTCACGTTCCCGACGAATTGGCTCTGCAAGCCCGAGAAATCTCCATGGAACTCGGCCGCACGCTTGATCCAACGTTTGAAGTCCTGATTATCAAGCCGAAGTTCGGCCAGCCGGAGGAGCGCGAATGGACCTATGTCCACAAAGACGGCTCCCGGTTTCCGGTGCTTGTCTCCACAACCGCGCTGAGAAATTCTCAAGGACGCATCAGCGGATACCTGTGCATTGCCAACGACATCACGCAGCGCAAGCGGGCGGAGGAAGAATTGCGCAGCGCCAAGCAAACCGCGGAGTTAGCCAGTCGCGCCAAAAGCGACTTCTTGGCCAACATGAGCCATGAAATTCGCACGCCCATGAACGGCATCATCGGCATGTCCGAGCTGGCCTTGGCCATGCCGCTGAATGCCGAACAGCGAGACGCTTTTGAAACCATCAACGAGTGCGCCGAAAGCCTATTGACCGTGATCAACGACGTACTCGACTTTTCCAAAATCGAAGCCGGAAAACTGGAATTGGCGACCACCACCTTCGATCTGCCCGATAAACTGCGAAACTTTTTGCATATTCTTGCGCTCTGGGCCCGCCAAAAGAACCTGGAGCTGGACTACCAGGCCGCGCCGACGGTGCCAACCTGGGTGGTGGGCGATCCCGATCGCCTGCGGCAAGTGATCGTGAACTTGGTGGGCAATGCGATTAAATTCACCGAGAAAGGAACCGTTACTTTACGGGTACAATTGGACGAATCGACGGAAGTCAACGAGCAGGAATGCCTGCTGCATTTTTTGGTGACGGATACCGGCATTGGCATTGCTCCGGAAAAACAACAATTGATTTTCAACGCCTTCACCCAGGCCGATGGGTCCATGACACGTCGATTTGGTGGGACCGGGCTGGGATTAACCATTTCCGCACGCTTAGTCGAGCTGATGGGGGGGCAAATCTGGGTGGAAAGCCAACCCAATCAGGGAAGTGTGTTCCATTTCACGGCCCGCTTTCCGATTGCGCAGATTGGCGAAGAACAATCCGGGTCAGCAGCGCCGCTGAATCTGGTCGGCCTGCCGGTGTTGGTGGTCGACGACAATCCCACCAGCCGGCGCATGCTTCAAAGCATGCTTGGCAACGGCCAAATGAGCCCCTTGGTGGCCTCGACCGTTTGCGAGGCAGTCATCGTGGCCAGAAATGCCGCCGCGCGGAACAATCCCGTTCGCCTAATTTTGGTCGATTCATTGATTCATGATATGGACGGGCTTGTGCTCATCGAAAAAATGCGCACACAGCTCAGCCTCGTCTGTCCCACCATCATGATGCTCAGTTCCGACCTAAACTCGGAAGACGTTCAGCGTTGCCAAGCTCTCGGAGTATCCACGTACTTGCGCAAACCGATCCATCAGGCCGACTTGTGGGATGCGATTCATGATGCCCTGCGTCAAGGTTCGAATTCATCAGAGAGTCTTCCCCAGTTCAGCCACCCGTCGTCCACTTCATGCTTCGATCAGCAGGCATCAGAGCCCGAATCATCGTCCAGAAATCTACAGATCTTGCTGGCCGAAGACAACCGAATCAATCGGAAAGTAGCCGTCCGGATGCTTGAGGACGAGGGGCATCGGGTAACCGTAGCGGGCACTGGACAAGAGGCGCTGGATGCATGGGAGAAACAAGCATTCGATTTAATCTTGATGGATTTGCAAATGCCCGATTTCGACGGCTTGGAAGTTACCAAGATGATCCGCAACCAGGAGCGAGAAACCGCCAAACACACACCGATCATTGCCATGACAGCCCATGCGATGAAAAGCGACCGCGATTGTTGCCTGGCGGCGGGGATGGATGGGTATCTCTCCAAGCCGGTCCACGCGCAGGAGCTACGCCGGGTCATTTATTCTGTTTTAACCGCCGAGCCCGTCGCAGTAGCGCTTTGCGATTGGGCTGCCGCTTTGGAGTTTACCAACGGCAACCAAGAGTTTTTGCGAGAAATCGCCTCCATGCTGCTGGAAGATGCGCCGCCGTTGCTGACCAGTATCCGCGGCGCTATCGACGGCCAAGATGCCCAGCTCCTGGCAAAATTGGCGCATCACCTAAAAGGCTCGTTAATTCCCTTTGCCGCTTCCGCGGCAATCGCCCAGGCGGCTCGCTTGGAAGCGCTCGGTCGATCGGGCGGCCTAACCGCCGCGCAGGATGAATATCAGCAACTGGATCGCGAAATCAGCCGCCTCCTGGAAGAGTTACGTCGGCAAATTTCCGAGCCTTGCCTGACCTAATCCACCCCGCATGAAATCCTTCGCCAACAGTGATTCGCATGTATTCGCTTAAAATCAACATCATCGGCTGCGATGACCGCGTTTTGCCGCCCGTGGCGCGCGAAATCCTGCACCGCTGGGCCATCATCGATGTCGATTATCCCAGCATGGCTGCCGCCATCCAACAAGCGTTGGTCACTGAAAGTGAACCCCGGCTGTTCGTGGTGAATATCGATTCGGCCGACGCGGTGCAAGAGTTGAAGCGGTTAAGTGGCAGCTTCGCGGGGTGCCCCATCGTGGCCATCGTCGACACCGCCATCGATTCGACTCTGGTGGTGAGGTGTATGCGGGCCGGCGCCACGCAAGTCATCCAGTCTCCGGTGGACCCTGAAGATTTGGGGGAGACCTTGAATTGCATTAAAGCGCAGCATGGCAGAATTTCCACGTTGGCCCGTCTGGTTGCAGTCAGCGGGGCCGTGGGAGGCTGTGGCGGAAGCATGATTGCCATCAACATGACCGACGCTTTGGCCCGCTTGCAAAGGGCGCCCTGCATTCTGATGGAGCTGGCCCTGCGAAAGGGAGTCCTGGCAAACCATCTGGATATTACCCCGCGATACAGCATCGCCGACCTGGTCGCTGACATCCAACGGGTAGATAGCTTCATCCTTCGCGGAGCTTTGACCGAGGTGGCGGAAAATTTTTCCGCTCTGGCCGGCCCGTACCAAGCTATTGAATCGGTGACCGCCGATACCGACACCGTCATGCGATTGGTGACTCTCACGCGACATTTGGCGTCGTGGCTGGTCCTGGATGTGCCCTGCACTTACGACGAGCTTTTCTTCCGCGCGCTGACAACGGCCGATCAAATTGTCGTCGTGGTGGACCAAACCGTGGCGGCCATCCGCGGCGCCCAAATGGTCTGCGATGGGATCGGGCAACGTCAGCCCTTGATTGTGATTAATCGATACAACCCCAAAATCGAAGGTTTGACGGTCGATCGAATTCAACGTTTCCTGCCCACGTGCCAGATATGTACCGTGGAGTACGACACGAAGGTAATCGATTCGATGAATCACGGTCAAGCGTTGAGACTACATGCTCCGCATAGCCCGATCTTGCCGGATATCGATCATCTAGCAACTGTGATCGACTCCCCGGTTCCCGCAGATCAAACCAACCGAAAACAGTCCGGCCTTTTGGACCGGATTGCACGTGTCTTCTCCCTTTCCTAAAGGACATTTTATGACTTCCGACGTGATCCGTGTGTTGCACATCGAAGACGACCGCATCCAGCAGGGAATTGTCTCGCTGCACCTCTTGGCGATGAAAGAATGCCATTTCGACATCGAACATGCCGCCAAGGAAGACGAAGCCGTCGATGCCTGGCTGCGCGGCAGTTTCGACCTGGTCATTCTCGACCATCAATTGGCCGAGGGAAACGGCGTCAGTTGCCTGCGCCGCATTCGCCAGTTCGACCCCGTCGTGCCGATCATTGCAGTCTCGGGAATGGCCACGCCCGAAGTTGCCGTCGAATTGATCGAAGCCGGCGCCGACGATTACTTGAGCAAGCAAAACATGACGGGCAACGTGTTAAGCCAAAGCGTGCTCAACGTCATGACCCGCGCCAATTCGTTCAGGAATCGATATTCAGCGCTGCGCAGCACTACCCCCACTCGCGCCGCGACATAGTTATCAAAGCGAGGGTGACGGGACTTGAACCCGCGACCTCCAACGTGACAGGCTGGCGCTCTAAACCAACTGAGCTACACCCCCGTCGCTTTTTTGCTTTTACCGGCAAAATCCCATTATCAATTCTCAATACCTTTTTGCAATCGGGCGCTTCTCGGTGGGGGGGCAATTTGAATTATCGAAAGCCACTTTTCTCGACCGAGACCGTCGGGCGATGTTCAAATTGTCCCTGCAGCAACTTCTCAACCTTCACTTCGCGCTGGTCCACTTCGCACTGCCCACCCCCTAAAACCACGACGGCGACTGGCGGTGAACGGTTCACCGGCAATCGCCTAACGGTGCGGCAATTTTAAGCCAATTGGCCGGTTTTCGCAAGCCGCATTAGGATTGCGAACGAACCACCGCCAGGCGACTGCTCTATGGCCCATGTAGTCCGGAACACAGCAGGCATCCGCGTTACAAGCCAGCACCCTGGTGCACTGTTCTTGGCAATCAATCCCCTCGTGTGCATCAACGCTATTTCCGCACTTCCAACTCTCATCGGCCAATCTTGCTCCGGAACATGCCGACTGTACCAGCGGTAACGAAAATGCCGGCTAGTCCGCTCGTCGGCAACCCGCGGCTTCGGCATATTTCTCGCATGCACTTTCATAACGTAGACTTTCATGACGTTCCATAATGTCCTGCAAGACCGCGCCGCAACCGAAGTGAAATGCGCGGGGGCAAAGCCATGCACGACCTTTACAACCACGCACTGCAGTGGACAAACCGTCTCGACAAAGGAGACTGGTTGGTTGTATTGATCGTGGGCGTATTGATTGGCTTTTTTTCCTTGCGGGGTTTTGGATCGCGGTCGGATTATTAAAGGGGCTCCTAGCCCGGCGTTCCGTTGTCGCATAACGCCTGCATGGTGCTCATCGGCGCCGGATATTGAGAGACTCGAAACGACCCAAAAAACCTGGAACCCGCGGACATTACCTCTTACTTTCCTCGTTAACGCGTTTTTTGCCCACCTATGCAATTCCTAGCTGAGATCGATTGGTCAAACCTTCATCTTTCCACCACTGTGGCCCTGGCCGCGGTGGCATTGATCGGCTACTTGGTTGGGCGTCGCAAACGGGAACAGCAACAGCTTTCGAGCGAAGTGCAAGCGCGCCGCGAACTCAAACGCGCGCAAGCCGTGGCGAAAGAACTGGAGCGCATCGCCGTGGCCGTGCGGCGGAGCATTGCCACGCACCACTCCAGCGTGTTGAAATTCAAAGATCGCGTGTCGTCCTTGGGCAGCGATCAACAAGAAGCCGCCTGGCAAGAATTGTGCGCCGAGGCGGAGGGCATGCTGAAACCCACGCTCAAATTGGCCGCACAGTTGGCCACCGCTTACGACGAAATCCGCCAGCAATCGAACAACTTGATGACCTTCACCGAAGTCCGCACTGATCCGCTGACGGGCGTCAGCAACCGCCGCGCGCTGGACGAAACTTTGGAATCGATGTTCAACATGATGCACCGTTACGAGCAGCCGTTTTCCGTGGCGCTATTGGATCTGGATCACTTCAAAGAAATCAACGACGAGCAAGGGCATTTGTATGGCGATCGCATGCTCAAGGCGGTGGCCCGCTTGCTGGACGACAATGTTCGCGATACCGACATGGTGGCGCGTTATGGCGGCGAAGAATTTGTGATCGTCATGCCGCAAACCACGCTCGCAGGAGCCTCCACATTTTCCGAACGCTTGCGGCGGCGCGTGGAACACCAGTTGCCGCTGACGGTTAGCTGCGGGGTTTCGTTGGCCGCAGACGGTGACAATCCGCAAACACTGTTGGCCCGCGCCGATGCCGCCCTATACAGCGCGAAAGCCGCCGGCCGAAATCACGTATTTCACCACACAGGCTTAACCATTCTCCCGGTCGGCGATACGTCCGAAGAAGAACCCGCAGCAGTCGTTGTGCAACAAGCCTGAGGCAGAAGCAGCCGGTCGCCAAAGCGACTGCAAACTTCTACAGCACTCCCTGAGCCGGGTTATAGCCCAGTTCTTGGGCATGGCGCAAGTCATGATCGGCATCGTCCTTGTGGCCTAGCTTGTCGTACACCAACCCCCGGTGGTGATACATCACGGCCAAATTGTGTTCCATCTCCTTCATTCTTAGAGTCCATTCACGCGGATCCATGAACTGCTGCGTTTGTAATCTTCGCCGGTCAGACTCCGACAGCAAGATCGCCCGCTTCAGGTCTTTCAGCGAGTCGTCGCTGCGATCCATCAAAAACAGCAGATAACCACGCGTGTCCAGAAACTGCGGATTGCCTTCACCCACCTCCTCCAACGCTTTGTTGATGTCGACCAGTCCCTCGGGCAATTCCAAATTCGCCAAGGCCCGGATATACGCGCGGGTGTTCAGGTTTTCCGGCGTGGGACTCAGCCGTACGGCGTGCGTGGCGTCGTCGAGCGCTTCCCGATAACGCTCCAAACGCACATAGATCCAACTTCGACCTGAATACACGAACGACAGAACTTCGGTGGATTCGGTTAATCCGAGCAACTGGTTCCAATCGGCCAGGCTGCCGTTCAAATCATCAACTTTTTCGCGATACTGAGCACGCCGGAAATACAGTTCCCAGGAATGCGGGCTCCAGCCGATTGCATGGCCCAAGTCGGAAATCGCGCCGGCATAGTCGCCGTGCCAAAACTTTTGCTCGGCACGGCTGCTAAACCATTCGGCCACGCCTTGCCCGACCGCCGAAACGATTTGCGGACCAAATATCACCGGGACAACAATTCCCAACAGCACGGCTACCAACACCAACCGCTTGGTCCGAACCGAAACGTTCGGCCGACGGGGCACTTCTTCGCCTGGTACCTTCAAATCCTGGAACCGAGGCGCGATGGGAAAACCGTGCTCGTCGAACTGGCGAAAATCAGTGGCCATATGGTACGCTTGTCGTCGCAAAATCGCCCGTACTCCAAACATAAGCATAAATGCCCGCTCGAGCAGCGGCAAGCGAAAAACAGGGGTGTAAATTTGTCCGCTGCTGCTGGCCTGCCGGCAAAATCGATGAATTTTACCACGCTGCCGACTGCGCGATAGCAGCTTGTCCCTTGGCGGGTCGCACATCGCCGACACGGGGTTTGCCTGAGCCGCATTGACGGGTTCGGTCGGGCATCGTAAATTGCATTACAAGGCCTGAGGAATTGCCGCGCTTTCGCTTGCTGTGCCACATTGCTTCTCGTTGCAGGCGCGGCGCTCAGGTAGGTCTAGCCCACGGGAGGATTCATCTATGCCCCTATTCGAGGTTGAAACCGACGCACACATCATCATCACTTGGGCAGCCAATGATGACGACGCAAATCATGTGGCCAATCAAGCATACCCAGGCGAAAGAGTGTTGCGCTTGACCAAACGCCCGCGCGACACTTGGGTCATTTCCAAATCCGTACTGGGCATCAACGGTCACATGGATATTTGCCACACCGCCCGCGATTGCCTGAGCAAAGCCCACGGCGACAAAGTGCACGCCATCCGCATTTACATGCACGAAACGGGTGAAGATTTAGATCGGGCCCGAAAAGTGATCGAATCGAACATGGTGATGGGCTGGTAAGAGCTAATTGCTTGCTCGATCATTCCATTGAATGTAGCCAAATTAAATGCTTACCTGGCATTGGCGCGTCGAAATTTGAGAGCGGCTAGGAGCAACAATAGCAATGCCGCGCCGCCGCCGGCAGCATAGATGATTTCCATCGGCAACGGCGCCGGATCGACCAATTCAAACGAGACCAGCGTGTTTTTGCTGACGGGATCACCATTATCAACCACGCCCAATAAAACGCTGTTGCCGTTGGGCAATTTTGGCCCCAAGCACAGGCCTTCCAAATTCTCGCCGATGGATGTGCTGGAAAACAACAATTTCTTTGTCACGGGTTTGTAGCTTTGGCCCTTGAGTCCCTGAGCCAAAGCCCCTTGGCTCACGTCGGTAGCGCCGCCGAAATCGACCTGGAAAATGCGCGTTTCGAAAGTTGGGATGCCTTCAATGGCCGATCGCTCCAGCGTAAGCAGGGTGCCATCGGGCAGGACGGTCAAGTCGCTCAATCCACTGCAAAAAGGGGCGCCCACTCCGGCGTGAATGGGCTCCAAAACGTAGGCGTATTCTTCGGCCGGCGTCAATGTGTTGCCATTCACCGCGAAACGCACCAGCCGCACCACGCTGCCGGCCGTCGTGGTGGAAGGCACTCCATCGGCGGTCAGCGCTTCTTCGTTGGCCGTCCAGATTTCCTTGCCATCGGCGCGGCGGGTGAGCGATTCCAGCCCCCGGTTATCGACCTGCGTGATGAACACCGGAGGCATCTTGACGGTTTGCAGCAACGTGGCCGATTTATCCAAACTGTATTCGTATAGCGCCGGCGGCGGCGGAGTGGCTTCGTTGCTGAGGAATACGCTGTTGCGCTCCTGGCCGGTGTAAGCGATGCCCTCGTAATCGCGGCTGGTGGGCACCGTGTGGCCGCCGGTCACCGCAAATTGGTCGATCGTGCCGTCATCCTTGAACGTGACTTTCAGAAACACCAGATGGTTGGAGTTATCCATCACCGACACATAATGATTGTCGAACCCGTAGGCGATGCCGCTCAAGCCCGTTATGGTAAACATGACTCCGTTTTGATCGGCAGCCTTGTCCACGCTCAGATGTACTTTGCCTCGATAGTTGAGTGTGAGTGTTTTCGCCTCGTCGGCCGCCTGGGTCGATAGACAATGGCCGACAACCATCGCAAACAGAGCGACCGGCTCAAATTTCAACGCCATGCCACGCATAACTTCCGGCTGTAAATACTGGCAACCTGCGATCTTGCTTTCCCCGAACTGCAATTCAGAATCGAGACAAGTCGCGAATTAGCCTCAAGGTAGACCGGGGCCAATCGGGGGTCAAGAAGTTGCCGGCCAAACCGTGCCGCCACAGCAGCCCGTGGCGGTCGACCGTCAGCGGTGGAGAAATAAATGGCGTCTATCGCAAGATGATTCTCACCAAGCAGCGTGGGCCGGCAATAAAGCGGGTGTGGCGGCTGTCGGGTTGGGCGAACTGTAGGCCGGCTGAGCAGCTTCGCCGTTGGAGCCCGCGCCTTGATAAGCACCGTATACTTCGCCGTTGGAAGAAGCAGGAGACGAAGCCGACGCCAACGCCACGTTCGACGGCGCTGGGCTGCTCTGGGCCGACTGAAAACTGGCCGGCGTCACGCTGCCATTTTGCGAGTGGTTGTCAGCCGGAGCGCTGCTGCCCGAGGCGGGTTGAACCGTTGTTCCCGTGGGCGAAATGTAATTGCTGGTCCCGCCGGGGCGATATTCCGTGCTGCTGCCTGAATTGCCCGTCACGGCAGATGGGGAGTATACGTTGGGCGGATTGTATCCTGTGTTGCCAACGGGGGGATTGGCCGATGCGCCTGGTTGGTATCCAGTGTTGCCTTGATTATATCCTGTGGCAGCCGGTTGATTTTCTCCGGCGGGTTGAGAGTAACGATCGCCGCCAGCGGGGTACGAACTGCCGCCTGCAGCCGGAGCGGCTGACGGAGCAGAGTAGCGATCAGCCGGCGGCGCGAAGTTGCCGGCGGCATTGCTCGCACCATTTGCGACGCCAGAGTAACGATCGTCCGCCGACGTCGTGGACGCGGCGGCCATTGTTGTATTCGTAGTCGGAGCGGCTGCAGTGGCGGGTGGAACGGCGGGGGCCATCGCGCTGCGGGCATCTGCAGTTCGATAATCCTGCATTGATTCATTCGCAGGTGCACCGGCAGTTGGCATCGCCGATTGCGAGGCAGGAATTGCAGCGCCCGATACATAGCGGCTGGCTGAACCACCGCCGTCGTATGTGGGATTATAAAAACCTGATTGCGGTTGGCCGGCGCTGGCCGATGTAGCAGCCGTTGCGGCGCCAGGAGTGGTCCGGTAAGCGGGCACGCTGGCCATAGCGGTCGCGGGGTTGACGGCGCCGGAATTTGCAACTCCAGCCGTCGGGCCGTAACTGGGCGAAGTAGGGGCTGCAGCTCCAGTGGTATATCCGCCTGGCACGGCGCTTGCCACACCATAGCCCACGGGAGGGCCGGGGTTCACCGCACTGTTGCTCCAAGCACTTGGCGCGCCGACAGCAGGCGCGGCGCCGCCCAGCTTCGCCGGTGGATACGGTGTCGTTGGATAGATGGCGCTTTGATAACCAGCCGGCGCGGCGCCGTAACCGCTCAGGCCAGCGGCGCCGCCGGGATTGATCGCCGCTGGATTCGTGGCAACCGCTGTAGCAGCGACTGGCGTAGCACCAACAGCCGCAGGTTTGGCAATACCCGCCAAGGAATTGTTAGGATTTTGATTCGCGCTGGGCAACGCTGCCGCCGTGGCGTTAAATTTGGGAGCATCACCACCGGCAACGGCGGCATCGGGCTTTTTGCGCCACCAGGCCAACGAGCTCCAGCTTGGACCGCTTGAGCAGCCGCTTACACCGATCATTAACAACCCAACCACCACGATCCGGCCTGATGTGGCACGCATGGCAGGAAGCACCCTTTAACTTGGTCAGGGCACTAGAGTCCACGTCCGGCAGTTTCCGACTTCCCTGTCGAAATGCGCTGACCGGCGGAATCCTCTTTCCCTGAGGATGTGAAACTGAAAAGATTTGTTTGAAGTGACCGTCCGGCGGCGTTCGTCCCTTGCCGTCCTATTTATTCAGCTTCGGCAACGGCCACGGACAAACTCCACGCAATCAACACAAACTGCGACGTTCGCTCGCTAGCATGCGCCTCTGGCTGGGACGGCGAGGGACGGATTCTAGCATCCCCCCCACAACGGTCAACGGCAGATTGAACGAACTTTGTGCTATCGCAGCACTGACTGCGGCAATTCGGACGGCAACCCCAATGGGTGCGAGACAGACGACCGTTTCAGCTTTTTTTCGCCGCAGCGTAGTTTTTGGCGACAGCATCCCAATCGACTACATTCCAAAATGCGTCAATATATTCCGGGCGACGATTCTGGTACTTCAGATAATAAGCGTGTTCCCACACGTCCAGGCCGAAAATTGGCTTGTTACCGCTGGCATTGGCGGCGGCGCCCATTAAGGGGCTATCTTGATTGGGCGTGCTTTCAATGGCCAATTTGCCCGTCTTGCTGTCGACGGTCAGCCAGGCCCAGCCGCTGCCGAAGCGCGTGGTGGCGGCCTTCGTAAACGCCTCCTTGAAATGATCCCAGCCCATCAGATCTTTCTGAATGGCTTCGGCCAGGTCGCCTTTGGGTTGGCCTCCTTTGCCTTTGCCCATGAGCAGCCAGAACATCGAATGATTCGCATGACCACCGCCGTTATTGCGCACCGCCGTGCGAATTCCCTCGGGCACCTTGTCGAGACTGGCGATGAGCAGTTCGACCGGCTGGTTGCCCAAATCGTTTCCTTCCAGCGCCTTGTTCAAATTGTTGACATAAGCGGCGTGATGCTTATCGTGATGAATTTCCATTGTTTTAGCATCGATGGACGGTTCCAAAGCGTCGAAGGCATAAGGCAGGGGAGGTAATGTGTATGCCATGGCGTAATCTCCTTTTCCGTGTGTTGCGAAAGCAGCCAGCGATCGTGAAACAAAACCACGCGCGTTGGTTAAACAGAAGACAATCTTTGCGCAGCATACTCGATTGATGCTGGACCCGCAATCGGCTGGAAGCAAATAGAGCCCCGATTTCAGAACGGATTTGAGATGGGTTTCGCAGCAGCGTTCCTGCTAAACCACGAAGAAGGTTTTGATCCGGGAATTGCCCGATCTGCCGCACAAAGCTAAAGACTTTAGCGAGGGTTTGTTGCGGCTTGGTCCCGCATCGATACGACAGCTTCGTGCTGTGTTGGCGAATCGTCAATGTCTTGCGGCAGCGCATCTAAAATCTTCCTGACAGCACTGTCGGAAAGTTCGCCGGCATCGTTGGCCATCAGGTAAGATCGCAAACTGACCAGCGCGCGCCGGGCCTGGTCCAGAGCGGCGGCATAGCGACGATCACGTCCGCGCCAGGTTCTGATAATCACTTCGATATTAGTTTGCGGCGGCAGGTCCAAGATTCGCCCGGCAAATTCGCAGTCAGGCTGCCTGGTTTCGCGAGCAAATTTCAACTCCACGACCAGCGGCACCGAACGATCCGCTCGCCGTCGGGCCGGCGCTAACATTCCAGATTGCAAAACCAATTCCACCCGCTCGTTTTCGATAGACGTGACCTGACCTTGCTGGTCGGACACAAATCCGCGGAGTTTTTCCACGGTGATGTCCAGCGGCACGTTGGTAACGAGGCATTTTTCGAGCAAGGGTCCGGTGGTGGCTTTGCGCCAAAACCGCCACCGGCGGCGCGTCTCAGTAGGTTCGCTGCTCCATCCGCTGCCAAGTTGAACCACCAAATTGCGACCCGCTTCTTTGGCCGTCAGGAGCGCGCGGTCGGCGCGATGGAGCATGGTTTGGGCGGTATCGCCCGCTTGAAGTTCGGTCACGCCGAAACTGGCAAAGCAGGGCTTTCCGCCGATTTCAGGATGCGATAATTCGCTGAAAGCCCGCCGCACTTGTTCGGCGCGTGACGCGGCCGAAGCATTATTGCAATCGGCGCAGAGCATGACGAACTCCTCCCCGCCGAAGCGGGCCACCAAATCGCCGGGGTGACAAGCGCTTTTCAAAAGTTGCGCAAAGCTTTTGATGATTTCATCGCCGGCCAAATGGCCGAAGGTGTCGTTGATTTGCTTGAAGCGGTCGATATCGCAGATGATTAAGCTGCAAGGTAGTTGACGTTCGCGGTGGGCTTCGACAAACAAGGCGTGCGCGCGATCGAATTCGGCGCGGTTGGCCAATTGCGTCAGCGGATCGCGAATGGCTTGTTGGTATAGATGTTGACAACGATCTTCCAGCGACGCTTCTCCAGAAGCATCGTGCAAGAGGATCGTCACGCCTTGCGTCGCGCCGTCAGGGCCCACGATGGGAATCATGTGCATGTCGACGGGCAAATCGCGACCACCACGACCGCGAACCAATAGCCGCCGTAACGACTGCACGCCGCTGTGCATGGCCTGCGCCACGGGACATTGCTCGTCGGCAATTCTCCGGCCGTGTTCGTCGCGCAGGTTCACCAGGCTGGGAACAAAGAGCCGCTCGAGCATGCTGGAACCGTTGATGCCTGTCAGCCGTTCCGCCCCGCGATTCCAATGCATCACCTGCAATTGAGGGCCAAGGAAAATGA
>DATJYL010000160.1 GCA_035499655.1 Pirellulales bacterium | reverse complement strand
TGACCTGCTCCCCAACTTTGATCCAGTTGGAATGCTAGAAAAATAGGGTTTTCAGCGGGGGCTAGCCCCCGCTGAAAAAATCGCAAACTCCTCCGGTGTCCGCTGTCCCAGCGCACTGTGGGGCCGATGGTGATTGTAATCATCGCGCCAAGTGTTGATGACCTCCTGGGCATCGTCGAGCGACAAGAACCAGTGCTGATTCAAGCACTCCTCTCGAAACTTACCATTGAATGATTCGATGAACGCATTATCCGTAGGCTTTCCAGGTCGGCTGAAGTCCAACTGCACGCCGTTCCAGTAGGCCCACAGATCCAAGCTCTTGGAGACAAACTCCGGACCGTTGTCGACGCGGATCGTTTGCGGTCGGCTACGACGGCGGGCCACGTCTTCCAAGGTTCGCACCACATCGTCTCCAGTCAATCGTTGTCCCACACGAATTGCCAAACTCTCACGACTAAAGTTATCCACTAACGTCAACAGACGGAAGCGCTGGCCATTGAATAACTGGTCCGCCATGAAATCCATGCTCCAACTCTCGTTCGATCGCTGGACTGCCGGCCGCGTTTGCCGCACCTGGCAGCTCTTGCGACGCCTGGGTCTTTTGCCGCGAATTCCCAGCCCTTCTTCGCAGTACAGCCGATAGACCAATTTGGCGTTCACCCGATAACCCTTTCGTCGTAAAAGTACATGCAGCCGCCGATAGCCGTATCGTGGCCGGCCGCTGGCCAGGTCTCGCAGTTGAATTCTTAGCTCTGCCCGATCGTCGCGAACACTCTGATACCGGTGGCTGGCTCGGGGATAACTCAAGGTTCGGCAAGCACGACGCTCGCTGACTTCATAGGTCACCTGCAGCCGTTCGACCAGAATTCTGCGACGAGCGGGCTTCAGAGCTTTTTTGACAGCACATCCTGCAGCATCGTCTTGTCCAGGCTCAGGTCGGCCACGAGCTGTTTAAGCTTGCGGTTCTCTTCCTCCAATTGCTTGAGTCGCCGCAATTCAGCGATGCCCAGGCCGGCAAACTTCTTCTTCCAGCGGTAGAACGTTTGCTCCGAGACGCCCATCTTCCGCACGATCTCCGCTACCGCCGTACCCGATTCTGATTGCCGCATCGCTAATGCAATTTGCTCTTCCGTAAATCGCTTTCCCTTCATGGTCCAGGTTCTCCTTTCCAAAATGCAAAGTTACAAAAAACCTCGCATTCCGTCTGGACCAAGAATCGGGGAGCAGGTCATTAATTGACGTGCCCCTCTTAACCGAGCCCAAACGTTGAGCGATAAAATCAACGATTACGGCACTGCGCCCGTCGATCCGTGTTGCGCGCTGCGGAGTGGGCGAGCGAAACACACATATTGCCGCCTGCCAAAACTAGTCGATTGAGACTCATTTGGACGTCCGATCAGCTTCCGAATTCGGCCCCAGGTCGGTTCGTCCTGGGCGCGCAAAGCCTGGGGATACCTTCGATGTCGACACGATTAATCAGTGGGGATTCCATGACTCTCGAATTCGGCCGAGTCCAGTCTTCGCTAGAAATGGCTCATCTCATACGAAGCTGATGGCAACGGCACCAAATCTTCGCTAGCAACCTCGTCAAAGTCAGCATCGCTTTATGTCGGCATCTTTTACCTAGATTTTTGTTGTTCTAGGCCGGAATCCTGACTATATTATCCAGACATCCGTAGTTCCGGGGATAGATAGATTGGGAGGGTGTGATTGTGAGCCGTTCTTATGCCAGCCGGTTTCCATCCCCATGCAAGGCCTGGCGAGCTCGACAGAATTCTAAGCGGCTCTCCCGTTTCGAGCGGTTGGAAGTCCGGCTGCAGCTGGCCGCCGGCAGCGTGGTCATCAACGAAATCAACTACAATCCGCCGGACAAAACCAAGCCGACGGAATTCATCGAACTGACCAATCCCGGAACCACGGCCGTCGATTTGAGCGGGGCTTCGTTCGTTAACGGCGTGCATTATACGTTTCCCTCGGGCACCACGCTGGCCGCCGGCGGCTTCATCGTCGTGTCGGAAAGCCCGACGGCCCTGCAGCAAATGTATGGCGTTAGTTCGTTTGGACCTTGGACCGGAAGCCTCAGCAATAGCGGTGAAGATGTCACAATTCAAGACGCCGCCGGCAATACACTGGACGATGTGAATTACGGCGTGGGCTTTCCGTGGCCCATCGTCGGCGATTCACCCGGACCTGGATACAGCATCGAACTGATCAATCCTAATTTGGATAACAACTTGGGCGGCAATTGGCGATCGTATAATCCGGCCGTGACGACGCAGGTAACGCTGATCAGCAAAGATTCTACCTGGGATTATCGCAAAGGCACGGCGGAAGCAACTCCATCGCCTTATGCCATCAGTGCATGGCGTGGACTCGACTATGTGGAAGACAGCAATTGGAAAACGGGCACAGGCCCCATCGGCTACGACCAAGCCGGCGGACCGACGATGGGCACCACGTTGTCTGACATGAACGGCAGCTATACCTCGGTGTTCATGCGGAAGACGTTTTACATTCCCGACCCTGCCGAGGCACTCGGGTTAACGCTGCAGGCCATGTACGACGACGGTTTCAACGTCTGGATCAACGGCCACTTGGCGCAAACCGTAAACACACCGGGCGAGAACACCGCTTTCAACGGGCTAGCCAGCAGTGCGCGGGCCGGTTCTGATGCCACGTATTACAGCTTCACGATCAACCCCACGTTCCTGCAAGCCGGCGACAATGAAATTGCCATTCAATTTTTTAACGCCGCCAAAACCGACAGTGATGCTTACTTCGATGCCGCACTGATCGAAACCACAGGCACGGGAGGACCAACGCCAGGACGGCAAAACTCCGACTATGCGGCCGCCGCCGCGCCGGACATGCGGCAGGTGACGCAAAGCCAGCAAATGCCGACGCCTGGCACTACGCAAACCATTACTGTGAAAGTGACCGATCCAGCGGGCGTGGCCGCAGTCACGCTGTCGTATCAAACGGTCGATGCTGGAAATTATATTTCTCTGCAAGACTCCGCATACAGTAATCCGGTGAATTGGACGACCGTCACCATGTTCGACGACGGCACCAACGGCGATGCCACGGCCGGTGACGGAATTTACACCGCCGTGCTGCCGGCTTCGGTGCAAGTCGATCGTCGTTTGGTACGCTACCGCATTACAGCAACAGGCAATGACGGGCTCTCCATCACCGGCCCTTACGATGACGACCCCGTTCCAAACTTTGCTTATTACGTTTATTCCGGTGTGCCTTCGTACACGGCTGCTTTAGATCCGGGAGCCAGTGGTTCCTCCGGACAAACACAAACATTCAGCTCCGCGACGATGAGTTCAGTTCCAGTGCTGCAACTGCTAACGAAACAGCAAGACCACGACAATTCGCAACACATTCCCGGTTCAAATACACCGGCTTCTACTGGCAACGAATATGCCTTCTCCGGCACGTTGGTTTACAACGGCGTGGTGTACGACGGCATTCATTACCGAGCTCGCGGCGGCGTATGGCGGTACGCCATGGGCAAGAACATGTGGAAGATCGACTTCGAAAACGGACACGACTTCCAAGCCTACTATGCCGATGGCACGCCCTATCCCACGACGTGGAAAAAACTTGACCTGGGCGCCGATATTCAACAAGGCGACATTGGCGATCGCGGCGAGCAAGGCCTGTTCGAAACCATGTCGTTCGCGCTGTTCAATGAAGCTGGCGTGCCGGCTCCGGGCACCATACCGACCGAGCTTCGGATTGTCGAAAACTCTTCGGCCACTGGAACCAGCCAGTACACAACCGATTTCCAAGGCTTGTACTTAATGGTCGAGGAACCCGATGGCCACTTCCTTGATTCTCACGATTTGCCCGACGGAAATTTATACAAAATTGAAAATGGCGCCGGCACGTCCAAAAATCAGGGCCCCACTGAACCCAGTGACGGGTCCGATTTGACCGCTTTCATCAACGCGCTGAACAATCATCCCAGCGAAGCGTGGATCGAAGCCAACATCGACCTGCCGGAGTTCTACGCGTATCAAGCCGTGACCGAAATGATTCACAACTGGGACATTGGCTTCGGCAAGAATTATTTGTATTACCACAATCCCGACACGGGGCTGTGGGAAATTATTCCCTGGGATACCGATTTAACGTGGTACGTGAATTACCAGCCGACCAATGGCGACATCACGCCGTTTACCTCGGCTATTTTGGCGTATCTCTCTTTGCAAATTCAGTATCGTGACACGGTTCGCAGTTTGGAAGATTTATTGTTCTCGCCGGAAAACATCAGTAAGCTGGCCGACACGTATGCTAACGAAGTCAATCCTTCGGGCGCCGGTCCCACGCTGGTGCAGGCCGATGCTGCGATGTGGGATTACAATCCGATTGAAACTTCCAGCGACGTGAATTCTTCCAAAGCTGGCGTCGGGCGATATTACGCGAATGGTTCGCCCACTCAAGATTTTGCCGGCATGGTGGCGCGTCTCAAGTCTTTTGAGCAAAGCCGAATTTCCTATTTGGACAGCACGGTCATTACTACGGCCGATGCCGCGGCTGCACCGCTGACGGCCACCGTAACCTACACGGGCGATGCTGATTTTCCGCTGGACGATCTAACGTTTTCTACCGGTTCCTTTGCCGCCGGCAACTTGGGTGGCACATTTGCCGGCGTGGAGTGGCGCATTGCCGATGTTACGAATGTGTCGGGCCTTGATCCCAATTTAGAAGTTAACGCCGTGTGGGATAGCGGCGTTATTACCACGTACAGCCCGACGATCACCATTCCTTCGAACATCGGACTCATTCCCGGTCACACCTACCGGGTACGAGTGCGAATGTTGGATTCCAACGGCCGCTGGAGCCATTGGTCGAGCGTGAACGCCGGATCTACACAATTTGTGGTCACGGCTCCCAACAACGCGGTGAAAAATTCGCTGCGAATTACAGAACTGAATTACGACCCGGCCAAGCCACCTAAAGGAAGCCCATACAACAATGACGATTTTGAATTTGTGGAACTGGAAAACTTCGGCAGCCAAACACTGAATTTAGCAGGCGTTAGTTTTACCAACGGCATCGATTACACGTTCGGCAACGTGACGCTTGCGCCGGGACAGGTTGGCGTGTTGGTGCACAACACGGCGGCTTTTCAGTCGCTGTACGGCACGGGACCGTTGATTCTGGGCGATTACCTTTCAACCGGCCAAAGTTTCAGCAACAGTGGCGAAGAAGTCGAACTAGACGATGCCTTCGGGCAAGTGCTGGCCGATTTCACCTACAGTCCCAATTGGTATTCCACGACTCACGGATCGGGCTCCACGTTGGAAGTGATCAATCCGGCCGTCGATCCCGATTTAAATAACTCCGCCAATTGGCGCGCCAGCACAACCACCAATGGCACGCCCGGTGTCGGCAGTACGGTTTCGCTTCCTGCTCCAACCGGTGCGGCGGCTACAAATGTTTCGACCACGCAAGTTTCGTTGCAGTGGATCGACAATGCTATGACCGAGCAGGGGTACACCATTTTCCGCAGCACCGCCGGCGGACCCTTCACTCAAATTGCCAGCTTAGCGGCCAATTCGACGACATTCACCGACAACAATAGCGGTGCCGGCCTAATCCCGGGCGAGCAATACGAATATCTAATCCAAGCCTTTAATGCCTCCGGCTTCAGCAATCCTGGTGATGTGGTGGTTACAACTCTGTCGCCCGCGCCGACCAATTTAGTTGGCCTGCCAGGCAGCGGAGCGATCACACTCACTTGGAGCGTTCCTGTAGGGGCGGTCACTTACAATGTTTATCGTGGTTTCACCAGCGGCGGCGAAGGTGTAACGCCTATCGCCACCAACTTGGCGCTGCCCAGCTATGCCGATGCCAGCATCTCGGGCAATAATTATTACTATGTCATAACTGCTGTAAATACTGCTGGACTGGAAAGCGCCCGGTCGGCGGAAATTGGCGAACTACTAGGGCCGGTCGATTGGTATCAGTTCGATGCCGGTTCTGGCACAACGGGTGTCGATTCCGCCGGCACCGACACTGGCACGCTCGTCGGCACAACCAAGCCTGCGTGGGTTGCAGGGCGTATTGGTCCCTTCGCGCTCTCGTTTAGCGGAGACGGTCAATATGAAAAAAGTAACGAATCGGCCGTGCAAGTGGCCAGTAATTTAGCGCCAATTTTAGGTTCCACCAGCACTCTGGATGTGTGGGTTAAAACGACGCAAACTGGCAACAACATTCATTACATGGCTCCTGCCATCACCGGTGTGGAGGAAAGCGGCGGTACCAACGACATTAATTGGGGCACGCTGAATGCCGCGGGCGACATCGGCATTTACGTGGGAGACACCGGTGGCGTGTATAGCACTAGCGCTATCAACAATGGTCAGTGGCACAATATTGCCATGACCCGGGATGTCAGCACGGGCATCGTGCAGTTGTATGTCGACGGCGTTCTGCAAGGCACTAGCACGTTCGACACCGGCAGCAAAACCAGTCAGTTTTTCTTGATTGGCGCACTGACCGATGTGGCGAGCAACGGCACTACGATTAACGGCGCAAATTATTTCAACGGCAGTTTGGACGATGTCCGAATTTACAGTCGTGTGCTAAGTGCCTCGGAAATTGCCGGCCTGGGTGAAGTGCCGGCCACGCCAACCGGCTGTTCCGCAACGGCTTTGTCGGCATCGCAGGTGCAGCTGAATTGGACAAACGCTTCCAATTTCGCGCAGAACATCGAGATCGATCGTAAAACCGGCTCAGGCGGCACGTTTGCGCAAGTGGCCTTGCTCCAAGGAAGCGAGACGACATTTACTGATACCAATCTTACGGCCGGCGCTCAATACTTTTATCAAATTCGAGCCCTGGACGGAGCGGGTAACTCCGCGTTTACCTCGGCCGTTAACGTCACGCCGCCGGTGCCGACAGTCGCCAGCAATTTCATTTTTTATAACGATAGTTTTTTTGACGACGAACTCGATTCCAACGCCATCGCCACCGACAAACAAGTGCTGCTGCCGGGCCAAACTGCCAGCTTTGAAAGCTATACCAGCTATTCCAAGGGCCTGAATGGCCTGATGATTGACGTGAACAATCTCGACGGCAACGTTACTTCGGCCGATTTTACGTTCTTGGTTGGGAACAGCAGCGACGTGACAAGCTGGCAAGCCGCGCCGGCGCCGCAAATTATTTCTGAATTTCCCGGCGGCGGAGTGAACGGCTCGACGCGGATCGAAATCATTTGGGCCGACAACGCCATTCAGAACCAGTGGCTGCAGGTTACGCTGTTGGCCGATGCAGTCACCCAATTGGCAACGCCTGACGTGTTCTACGTAGGCAATGCCATGGGCGACGTTGGAAATTCGACAACGGATGCCAATGTCGATTCCACTGACATCTTAGGCGCACGGGGCCATCACGATGCCGGGCCGGTGTCGGTTATCAATCCGTACGATTTTAACCGCGATGGCATCGTTGACAGCCAAGATGTGGCCATCGCCAAACAAAACGTTCGAGTGGCGACTGCAGCATTGCAATTGATTACCGCGCCCAGTAGCGGCGGCGGTTCGCTCTCCGCAGAAGCGGTTGTGGCGTCGCCAATTGAAACTTCTCCGCAGGAATCCTTCAGCGATCCGGTGAGTATGATGGTAATGCCGATAAGCTTGCCATTGTTGCCCGCACCCCAGAGCGCTTCGCCAGTGGATGTTATTTCGACTCACCACTTGGTCATGCCGCTCGCCAATCGTCCGACTGTCAACAGTATATTCACGCAGAAAGTGCATGGAGGTTCGGCAGCTACACCGCTGACCAGCAGTCATCACTTGCTTCTGGACAGCCAATTTGCAGATTCAGGATCCGATAGCCTTGTTCATAAAAAGTCGCATAAATTCGATGCAAATTCGGCCGGTGTCGACAGATTATACGAAAGCTTTGCGGCAAATTTGGCAACGAGTTGGCGAGAATTTTTTGAGCGTTAATATCCGATGAATCGTGGACCGGAAACCACCATCGAAACGACTACTTTTGACGTGATATTCGGAATGTTTTGCAGGCGAATCATCGTCGGCCTCATCACCAGTATTGGCATCCTGGCAGGCGCTGTCGCGGCGAAGTCCAGCCCGATCGTAACGGTAGGGCATTATTACGTCGCTAAGAATTCATCGCTATCGGTCAGTTTGCCAGTGTCGGACAGCGGCAATGCTGCTACGGAAGACATTGAAGGCATGACGTTCACGCTGCAAATTGCCGCTGGCACAGGAAGCTCGCCTGCTATTAGCAGCATAAATTTTTTGACGGGAACCATTTGGACTGGAGAAGTTTCCGCAGACGATGTGATTCCAGCTCTGGACGCGAATTTTCCGCAATTTCAGTCGTTTGCGGTAATTACTGATGTCCAAGGAGAATTTGTCAATGCCAACGGCACTCTTGCCACGGTTGGCTTCAATGCGAACGGCGCACCGCTTGGCGACTATGATTTGGAGCTTACCGCCAACAAAAGTAGCGATAGCAAATTCACCGATGGTTTACAAAATACCGTTGCTGCTTCCTTTACCAATGGCACGCTGACCGTGGTAGAGCCCGGCGACTTCAATCGCGATTTGCACGTCGATGCTTCTGACGTGCTCTCCATGATGCAGGCTTTGACAAACCCTGCCACTTACGAGTCCACTCACGGAAATTTGACGAATGCGCAATTGACCGTATTAGGAGATGTGAACAACGACGGCAAATTTAACAACGCCGATTTGCAGGCGCTGTTGAATTTGCTGCATTCTGGCGGCGGCTCCGCCGATCCAGTGCCTGAGCCGGCAAGCTGGGTCCTGGCCTTCCTGGCACTCGCGATGGTTGCAGGATCTCGTCTCTATGCGAGATGCGTCAGATAACCACCCGTTTAGACACAGTTTAGCGTCTGTCTCTAAACCCATCCCTTTGTTGGCACAGCCAGGACGCTTCGGAAACTCATCCCCGCGATGGTTTGACACGGGGGCGGTCATTCCCGTCGAAGAAACGCCCCGTCAAACCAACGTTTTTTGGGGGCGTTCGTCTCGATTTGCGGTTAGAGGAATTGTCAAACGGTGGCAACCAATGCCAATTGGCACCCCCGCTCATCGAGAGACCCTCGTGCGAAACGTGGGGCCTGCCAGGTCACAATAGATCAAAACCCCGGCTGGGGCAGGAATTATCCTGCCCCAGTACGCCGGGGCATCCTTCTGGCAAGGAAGTTTTTGTTTCCAAGATTTATGCCGCTCACTCTCTGCCGCATAACGGTTCTTTCTTTTCCGTAATCACCGGGCATTGCGGAGCCATCTCAGCGTTGAGTGCGGTGAAATCTTTCCATTGCTCCGGCAGATTGTCTTCGTGGAAGATGGCCTCGACGGGACACTCGGGCACGCAGGCCTCGCAGTCGATGCACTCATCCGGGTGGATATAAAGCATCTTCTCCCCTTCGTAGAAACATTCCACGGGGCAAACGACCACGCAGTCGGTGTATTTGCAACCGAAACATGGCTCGGCAACAACGTGAGTCATTGCAGTTATCTCCTTGTCGCTTACCTAACCCAAATGAAACCGATGACTGGTACGACACCAGCGACCGGAACCTGTCTACCATTATTTCTTTACCGACCACCGACGCCATGTAACGAAAGACCAAATACCTTCCATCACTCCAAACGGCCATGCTCCTTGAAGAAATCCGTAAACTGAACCAAGGGCACACGCCCCGGCAAAGCCTAAGACAAACCAGCGACTTCGTTCTTCCGCAGCATTGCAAATTACCATCGTCGTCACGGCGAACAAACCAAAAAACGTCAGCCAATCCATGAGTGTTCCTGTGTATCTAATATCCGCAAAGTGTCGAAATGAAATCCGCATTTGAGTTTGGCCACCGTCGGCTTCCCGTTGATAATCTCGCACTGGAATTTCGATTGTATCTGTGCTAAAATTTCGTTTTAGGCTAGCACGTGCAGGCAGTTCTCGACGTGCTCATTGCATTCGCATATTCCCAAATGCGTTCTATTGATACGATAGTCTTGGGTCCAATTAACTTTCTATCCGCTTCTTACGGACAAACTCGAAAAATCAACGGAAAAACAGGTGAACCAAAATCCAATCGGCCCATGCTGTCAATGACGTGAGGGCATACGTGACGACGACGAACGAACCTACTGAAATCAGCACGGCCGCTTGGGAGGCGGTGTCAAACAGAGACCGCCATTACGATGGCAAATTTGTGTACGCCGCACTCACGACGGGCATCTACTGCCGTCCGTCGTGTCCGGCGCGTCATCCGCATCGTCGAAACACGTTGATCTTCCCAACGGCAGCCGAAGCTGAGCAACGCGGATACATCCCATGCCGCCGCTGCCATCCTGATTCGGGTTTGCTTACACCGACGGAGCAGACGATCAAGGCTGTACTGGTTTACATCAAATCGCAATTCGATCAAACGATTACACTCGACACACTTTCGCAAGTTACCGGTCTTAGCCCCAACCATTTGCAGCAGACTTTCAAACGCATCGTCGGCCTTTCTCCCAAAGTCTTTTGCGATGTGTGTCGGATTGTTAATCTTAAGCAGCGCCTCAAGCAGGGCGAGTCGGTCACCAGTGCGGGCTACGCAGTTGGGTATGGGTCGAGCAGGGCCTTGTATGAGAAGGCGACCAAGAACCTTGGCATGACCCCTGCCACTTATCAGCGAGGCGGTGAAGGAGTACGGATCGGCTATGCGATTGCGAGTGCCGTGTTGGGTCCTACACTCATTGCGGGTACGGTCGATGGAATTTGCACGGTACTGGTGGGCGAGAATGAAAAGTCCCTGGCGGTGCAGCTACGTGATGAATTTCCAAAAGCCATAATCACGCGCGACAAAGTGCCAGTCTCCAAGTGGCTCGCGGCTATACAGTCTTTCCGAGCAGAGGACCCGTTGCTCGCCAAACTCACCATCGACTTGCGGATTGAAGTATTTCAGGCAAAAGTGTGGAAGGTGCTTCAATAGCTGACTGGCCGCACTGATTTACCTACTTCTGATCCGCGTCTGACCATCGTGGAGGCGTCAGTAGGACGGTGAGCTTGCACTTGCTGTGTTGTACAGCTAACTCGATGCAGATTCATATTCTCACGAGTCATTACATAGCCGGTTTCTCCGTCCAGGTAATCCGGGATTAAACGTAGCGCCCGAAAACCGGCATTCCGCAACACAACCTGAGCTGCGACGCTCGCTTCGGGAACGACGCATTGGATGCGGTCCTTCGGTCGTCGCAATTCATTTTCAAGCGTGTTGAACAAACCCTGTTCAATTACAGGCAAAGGCCAGTCTCGGTCGAGAGCCATTCCAAATAGGTTCACATACCAACGCGGACCAGACCGGGAAGGCGGAAACCAGTTTAGAAGTCGCTGTGCTATTGGTCGTGTTGAATAGGGACGGGCGGGTGTAATGCGGGTAATCGTGCAAAGCGCAAAGCCCGCTATCCGACGCCGCGCCATTGAAACAAACCCTATCGTCTCATTCCGTTGAAACACTTCTAAAAAATCTGACTGTAGCCAGCGTCGGGCAGTTCGATCCTCCGCCAAGCGGAGAATTTCAGGAATATCATCCCATTTCATACGTCTGGTTGTCAGGCTCCACTCTGACATTGCATAGTCGGTCGGCATATAGTTACCTCACTTTAGTTGTGAATGCGCGTAGATAAACCTCATTGGTTATTGCCCACGCTAATTTGTGGCAGCTTGTACGCCAAACAAAAGGTTAGGCGCTAGCAGCGACACTATTTTCGACTGAAGGTTTGAAATCTGGATATGCAGGCGAACCCATTTGGGTTGCATCCAACCCTGCCAGTTCGATTTCCTTGGAAGGACGAATTGGCACAATTAAATTGCTGAAATTCATCCACAGATACATCACTCCGAATGCCCAAGTAAACAAAACTCCTACGTCAATCAATTGCATAATCAACTGTTTCGCGCCGCCCCCGTAGAATAATCCGCTGACCGGAGCGACAACGCCATTGAACCCGGCCCCGTATTGGCCGCAGGCGAAAAGACCGACAGAGATCACGCCCCAGGCCCCGCACGTTCCGTGAACCGAAATAGCGCCCGCTACGTCATCGACGCCGACTTTCTCCAAGAAAATTGAACTGAGGACCACGAGAATGCCGGAAACCACTCCGATCCATGCCGCACCAATCGGCGTCACAAAGGCACATGGCGCGGTGATGGCAACCAAGCCAGCCAAGAATCCGTTGCACATCATGCCAGGGTCCCATTTCCCTGATTTTTGCCAATACACGAGCATCCCCACAATGGAGGCAATGACCGAAGCAATGACCGTATTCACGTAAATGAACGTGATCCGCAAGTCGGTGCCAGACAGTGTGGAGCCGGGGTTAAAACCGAGCCAGCCGAAACCAAGCACCAAGGTCCCAAGCACGACGAAGGGAATGTTGTGGCCGGGCATCGCAACAGCTTTGCCGTTCACGTACTTTCCGATTCGTGGACCCATGACAATGCAGCCAGCCAGTGCCATTGTCCCACCCACCATGTGGACAACCCCGGAGCCAGCGAAATCGACAGCCCCGCTTCCTAGTCCCCAATTAACCCCCGCCTGTGCCAACCAGCCACCACCCCATACCCATGAGGCGAATACGCAATAAATGAACGGAGAAAACACACAATAGAGTAAGAAGTTCGGCCAACTCCAACGTTCCGCCATGGCGCCAGTCGGTATGGTCACGCCGGTTTCCATGAATACCGACATGAAGAAGAACAGGGCCAACACCCCAACATCGTGGAAACCGTCTGTTAAAAAGAAGCCTTGTGTACCAATAATCCCATACTTGAACGTACCGTCTCCATTCGCACCGATACCCCAACCGTGTGACAATGCCGATAGGCCTGGTCCAAGAGACGGCCACCAACCCGGAGCGGAGGGACCGTTAAACCAATTTCCCCAGCCCAGCGCAAATCCGTAAGCCCAGTAGGCTGCGGTTGCAATGACGAAGATCATCAGTGTCATCGCAACTGTATTGTTGGCATTCTTGGCGCGAGAAAAACCACCTTCGAGCATTGCAAAACCGACTTGCATGAAATAAACCAGCGCCCCCGAAAGTAACGTCCACACGATATTCAGTGCATACTGATTGTGCATGAGCCGATCGTAGAGGTCTGTTATGCCGAGCTTGCTCGGCACATCGCCGCCAGGAGTTCCGTCAGCGTTGGGAGTGCCCGATGGTGTTGCCCACACACCGTAATTCGCTCCCGTCGGGTCGGGGTCCTTCAATCCCGCGAAGTAAGCTGGTAACGCTGGTTGGGCCGCAGTGGCAGCGGGCGTCGAACTGTCCGTGGCTGCCGGTGTCGTAGAAGTCGTCGCCGGTGCTTGGGGATCAGCTTTGGCTCGTTGGACCCAAATCCAAAAAGTGGTGACCACCAGCACGAACATTGTTACCCAGATCGTCGCTTTCAATCGCAAGCCAAGACTGAACCGCATAGAGGACTCATTCAGCAGCGGGTTGATCTTCTTCACAAAATTCTCCTATAGAAAGCGGGTTTTTGGCGATCGGATGGTTTAAGAATATGGCTCTTTGCGAATTGGCTCTATCCGCTTTTAATGGGCAAACTCGAAAATTTGATCGGAAGAATCGGATAGATGCAAAAGAATTCGCGCAGCTATCATTTGTTCGTGGTGTAACTATTTGAATCGCTCAGAGTTCCACATCTACACGAGCAGGAAAACGATCTTGAAGCAGCGAATTAAAATCGTCGTCAGCGTTCTCTTGTCGTTTGTCTTAGTCGCGGGATTGGTCGGGAGTTATCGCCGACAGAGCGAGACGGAGCAGCAGCTTTCCGAGGTTAAGCAAGCGCTGGCTCGTAATTCATCTTCCGCGCAAAGCATTGCGCCGCAGCAGACCAATGTGCCATCAACGACGCCGATCGTTTTGGACACTCAGACAGATGGTTCACCTACAGTCCGCAAACAGCACAATTTGGAAGAGATCTTGAGCGCGGGCTGGAAACTTGTTGATCAGCGAAGCCCGGACCAGGCTGCCAGAGCAGTTCAAATATTCAGCGAAGGGCTGGCCAATGTTGATCCGAAAAGTCCAGAACTTTACAATGGTCTTGGACGTGCTTTGCTCGTCGCTGGCAGACCACGGGAAGCCATTAAAGCCTGGAGTCAGGGATTAGAGTTGTCACCGCAGTTTTCCGAAATGCAAAGCGGCATTGGCTGGGCGTACTGGCGGTTGAATGATCCATACCGGGCAAAAGAGGCGTGGCAGAAAGCGTTATCGTTCAATCCGCATTCGATCGACGCCTGGTCGGCAGTAGCTTGGATCGAACTTGCACTTGGTAACCATAGCGAAGCCAAGCGCGGCTTCCAAGAATTGGTCAATTCCGATCCAAAACATAAATCGTGGGCCTTGGGGCTTTCAATGGCCAGGGCCGGTAACTCAGACGTTCAAGAAATTGCGCAGTTTTTCGCACTTCCACCACTGGACCAGTTCGAGCGCCCGTTGTCCGTTGATCGTGCAAACTCGACTGAAGCGGTCAGTATGCAGCCGTAGTGTCAACTTGGTCATTGCGAGCAAGGAAACAATACGATGAGTGGCGTATCAACGTTGGGATTGATCGCATTAGTGGCGATGGTCGTTCTGTATGCTTTAGAAGATCGGTCCCCAGTCTTTCTACTTCTGTTTGCTCTGGCAAGCATAGCAGCAGCACTTGGCGATCTTATGAACGGTTCCTGGTTATTTGGCGTTGTCGCATTGTGCTTTGCGCCGATCGCGCTGTGGCGATGGTGGCAAAGACAACATGGCCGGAATCCAGTCGCCCCGAGTTGAAGATTAATTGAAGCAACAAGCGATGCAGCGCTCCTTTTGATCCCACGACGGATCGGTCGGTCTGTTTGCACTCTATGGAGGAGCGAACTTGTTTGCTGGGATTTATTGTCAGGTATCTGCTTGATGGTCAACTTTGTCGTTCGTTACGGAGCGATGCGAATGCTTGGGACTAGGGTCGATTACAAACAATCGGATACAATTGATTCAAATGTCTAGGCATCATTTTGTACGTATCGCAGCGATGGGACACGTCGGCCGATTTACGTCGGTTGATGCCGTCTCGTATCCACGCGGCAGCCGCGTGATCTTGCGTACTAGCCGGGGTTTGGAAACCGGCGAAGTGCTTGGTCCGGCAGATGAGCGGGAAATTGAATTGAATGCGCCAATCGCACGCGGCAATTCTGACGGCTCGATTTTGCGCGGCATGACGATTGAGGACGAACTGCTCGAAGCTCGACTGGAGAAAAACCGCCAAAAGGCTCTGGATGCCTGCACGGCCCGGCTGGCAGAGCGTGGCATTGCGGCCACATTGCTGGACGTGGAGCATTTGTTCGACGGACGGTCGCTGTTTTTCTATTTCCTAGGCGAAGTCACGCCGGAAGTCGAGGCAATCACTTCGGAATTAGCCGAAGTGTACGACGCCGCTGCCCAGTTCCGTAAATTCTCGGAGACGCTGGCTCAAGGATGTGGTCCCGGCTGCGGCACCGAAGAAGCCGCGGGTCAAGGTGGCTGCTCGCTGTGTGCCAAAGCGTGTGCTGTATCCAGCGCGTGTGCGGTTAAACGAAAATGAAAAACTCGCCGAACGATGGCGACTTGTGCCTCGAACAGCGTTTTGTGTGCTACGGACATAATCACGGCCTTTGCGATTCGGTAAACGGAGAAACATCGATGAAAGGGCGAAGTACAAGTAAAACATTCAAGACGCTTAAAAGGCTCTGCCGTGCACCTGATCGCCTTCCCGAAGCGCTGCGAGAAGAAATACAAACGTTGGTGAGAAAAGTCCGTCAATCGTGTTCCAGTGCCGATGAGTTTCAGGAAACAATGGACGGAGTTTTGGAAGTGTTCTTGGGATTGTGGTTAGGCTTTGCCCCCGAAACGACGGCAAGTCAACTTTGCACCAATCTTCCCGAAGCCGTGATGTTCGTTCAGCTGCACAAGAAACTGATGAAACAATATGGCCATTGGTCGAGGTTTTACTCCGACCCAAACCAACAGCTTTCCTGACGCTTCGGCCAACCTGCTATGACAACGAAACTGGTCAAAGTTGCTGAATTGGATCAACTCCGGCCGGGAACGCGGAAGCTATGTAGCGTGGACGACCGGCGCATCGCCCTGTTCAATCTTAATGGCACGATTTATGCGATCGACAACCACTGCACACATCGCGACGGTCCCGTGGGGGCTGGCCAGTTAAACGATACTGTCATTACGTGTCCCTGGCATGGTTGGCAATTCAACGTCGCGACCGGTCAGTGCTTGGAGCCAGGCGGAAAAAACCTACGACAGTACCCAGTTAGTGTTGAAGGCAATGTCGTCCTAATCGACTTCGTGGAAGCAGCGAGCCCTGAAAAAGATGACGGCATCTATAGTTGCCTAGTCCGATACGGCGTCATGGGGCACGTGAGTCGAGTTGGCTCAAACCGCTTGATTCCCTGCCTTCGCGGAGATAGCGTGCTAGTAAACACCGACCGAGGTGTCGAAGTCGGCGAAGTGCTCGAAGCGCCGAGCAGCGTCACAGGCAACACCAGCAAAACGAGGCCAGCAGGCGAATTGCTTCGCGTGATGAGCGAAGAGGACCAGCGCGAGCAGCAGCGCCTAGACATCACAAACCAATCGATTCTACAGATGTGCTCGGAATTCATTGCCGCTCGTGAGTTATCAATCACTGTAATAGACGTGGAGCAGCTGTTCGACGGCGAAACGATCATTGTCCATTACCTCGGCGAGCCCACGGAGAAATTAGGACCTGTTGCCGTCGAACTGAGCGATGCTGCCGGAAACCGTCGCGTACAGTTTCAACGGATTGAATAAAAGCAGGCTAAAGGGCGCAGTTCATGGACCTCTGGCACATTCCAAATCCTTAGGTCGTGAGATACTCCAAAAAACCACCGTTTCTGAACCAGCAGACATCTGCTCGCCGAACGACCTAGCGCACGTCAGTCATACGACCTCAGTCGGTTGGAAGGCTCATGGCAGCCTGCAGCGTCTCAACCGCCAGCTTCATCCGGTTCCAGGCTTCGGTCTGATCAACGACGAATGCGGCGCCGAAGCTATCTTAGAACGCGCCGATCAGCGGCTCATTACGCACCGTCGGCCATCAGCGAACCGAACGACGCCGATACCCATGGTCATACCCCTAAATTCTTTCGCGTTTTGCACCATAAGTTATGATGAAGGATTAGCTATCCGTGGCACATTCAGCTACGGACTTCTTTTGACCCTACGCTGATTTGAACTACGCCGGTCATTAACTTTTTGAATTGACGCCCCGGCGCGGTGCTGGGGCGGTCTTGTTTTTACCAACAGGACCGCCCCAGCTGGGTGGTCCTCCTGCATGAGGAGTTGCCCATGAATGCCGCTGCTACGGTCCGCCCTGTCCTGGTCATCGTGGAAGGCGTCAATGACATCGAGTTCCTCAAGCGCCTGGCGTCACGGTTGCACACGGAATGTCCTGAAGTTGTGGACTTGGCACGACTGCATGCGCAAGGCCGCATCCTGTTTGTTCCCACGGGCGGCGGGAATTTCAGCGATTGGGCCACACGTTTTGCCGGGTTGGCCTGCCGGGAATTTCACCTGTACGACCGGGAACTCGTGCCCGAGACGGAGCGTCGCCAACGCGCGGTGGAACTGGTTAATGCCCGACCCCAATGCCGAGGCTTTCTGACAGCTAAACGGAGTCTGGAAAACTATCTCCATCCGAGTGCCGTCGCCCAGGCTGGCGGCGGAGAGATCCCGGTGGGGGACGATGAATGCGTCGGTTCTGTCCTGGCGCGCCACTGGTATGAATTGATTCTCCAGTACGACCCCTGGCCGGCGCTCTCTCACCGGGCGCGTCGGCGATTGGTCTACCGCGCCAAGCGCTGGTTGAACCGCCAGGCCGTCGGGCAGATGACCGTCGAATTGCTCAGCGAGCGCGATCCCGGCGGCGAAGTTCTCCAATGGCTGGAAGTCATCGCCGGCATGGCGAGGGCGATGTCTTGAGCAGCGCTCTGGGCTGCTGGATCACTCTCTTGCGCGCCGAAGCTTGCTGCATTGCAGCAATCGTCTGACTGGCTGATGTTTTCACGCCCCGGCGCGGTGCAGGGGCGGTTCTGTTTTTATTAACAGGTCCGCCCCGCGGGGCGGTCCTCATTCACAAAGAGGAGTCGTCGCTATGATTGCACCATTAAGAACCAGTTCCGCTGATCATCGATCCGAATTTGTTCAGGACCGGTTTCTGGCCATGCTGCCCCAGATTCGCCGGCAGGCTGGGATGGCCTTCCGTGACCGGCGGCCCGAAGCCCGAGAAGAATTGATCCAGGAGGTGATCGCCAACGCTTACTGCGCGTTCGCCCAGCTGGTGCGCCGCGGTAAACAGGCGGTGGCGTATCCGACTCCCTTAGCGCAATTTGCGATCCGCCAGGTCCGTGCCGGGCGGCGCGTCGGCAGCCGGCTAAACAGAAAGGACCTGCTGTCCCCCTACGCCCGAAGGATCCAAGGTATCACGATTGAGCGAATTGATCAGCAGGACAAACACCCAGGTGCCTGGCGCCAAATCCTGGTCGAAGACCAGCACGCGGATCCGGCCGAGACGGCAGCTGCCCGGATTGATGTGGCCGCGTGGTTGGGCACGCTGTCACGGCGCCACCGCCGGATTGCCAAGGCGCTGGCGCTGGGAGCATCGACCAGTGACGTGGCCCGGCAATTCGGTCTGAGTGAGGGGCGCATCAGCCAACTTCGTAGCTGGTTCCGGCAGCACTGGGAAAAGGTTTCCAGAGTACAACACGGCTGGACGGATGTGCCGTCTGACAAAAGCGTGGTGAATGATCTGCGACCCGACGGACACAAGACTGAGGGCTTGCAAGCCAGACGCTCCATCCCGATTTGCGCGCCAGTTAAAGATTCTTGATCAATTGGTTTCGCCATGCGCTCGCGCGGGGCATTTGTGTTTTTTCCAACACGGCTGCCCCGGAAAGGGGCAGTCTCATTTCCTTTTCAGGAGACTTCCCATGACCCAGTCCCAAATCGAACATTCCGTTGCACGAGCCACCGGGGCATCAGTGCGAGAAATCAGCCGCCGCGGTCTCAGCTTGGCTGATTTGATCGAGGTCGATGACGATCCCGAATCAGACGAATCGCCTAAGATCGTGGACTGGGACGCGCTGGACGCGCAGCGGCCCAGCCTGTTCCCTTAGCGATCTTGAGGCCCGCCTGTCTTTTCGGCCGGGCGGCGCACTGCCGCCCGGCCAGCTGTTTCATTCCCTCAACCGGAAGACAATCCCAATGAATTCGTTGTTCTGGATTCTGTTGATCGGTGTCCTGCTGTGGATCCTGTGCAGTGGGGCGGGTCCACGTCGCCGTGGACGCCGTCACCGTCATCGACCTCGTTGTCGCTGCCGTTGGTAACTCCGAGTGTGGCGAAATGCGCCCTGCTTCTCAACCAGCGGCGAATTCGCAAAGGGAGTCACCGATACCCGGTAGACTACCGAATGCTGAGTGCAACATACCGAAATGCTTCGAGAATCTGTGAAAGGTACTGCAAGACCTTGCAATACTGAATCGACTGCCTAGAATGGCTAAAACCTCGGGAGATTCAGGGTTTTTGGGGTTCGGCCGAGGGCGCTTCCCAAGCTGGATGTCGAGGGTTCGAGTCCCTTCGCCCGCTCTGAACAAATTGCGCTGATCGAGAAAATAAATCGAAGCCCGATTTGGGCGAACCTCTGCCCGCCTAGAGATCCCCGGATCCGTCGCCGGACGAGTCGGCCTTGGCCTTGGGGTTCGCCTTCTTGCTTCCCAGTCGCGGATCGAACGACTCGTCAATGCGCCGCACAAATTCAAAATCCTTCTTGTAATCCACGGCAAAAAATCGCATCGGCTCCTCGCTCCCTTCCTGCCGCGATGCATGTTCGTTCTTGAAGCCCAAAATCGCCTCAGTAATTTTCGCCGCCAGCTCCGGCTGCAGGTTATACACGTAACCGATGGTAAATCGCGGGATCACCTGCGACTCGTACACCAGTCGGTAATCGGACGATTTAATCTCTCCGGCTTTGACCAAACTCTGCAGCTTGTCGTCCGACAGTGCGACCACTTCGTAATCGCCCGCCGCCAGGCCTTGAATCGACCGGCGTTGCCCGAACGAATAATTCACAATGTAATCGACATCCGGGCGTAATTTAGCGTCTCGCAGCAACACCGCAATGGCGGCGCGATAACCGGTGACGGAGGTGGGCCGCGTGCAAGTCAGCGTACGCCCTCGAATGTCCCCCAGCGTTTTGATGTTGCTCGCCGGCGCCACGGCCAAATCCAGATGGTTCCCGGCAGCGACCTGATCGTAACCCAGCACCGCCACCGGAATCAGGCCCGCATTATTCACCAAGTAAGGCGCGTCCGCCGCGTGCAAGGCAACCACATGAACTCTTCCTTCCTTGATGGCCAAGACATCGTCGACGGTGTTGGTATATGCTTGGGCGACGACTTTTTTGCCCGTGATCTGCGCTAGATATTTCTGAAAATCATCCCAATTCACCGGCTGGATGTCCAAATCGCTGTCTTCGCCGTAACTCAACACCAGCGTATCGGGATTCAAAAGCTTTTGCGGGTCGCTCGGGCAATCGGCCAAAAGTCGCCCGTCCCGGTCGGTGTAATCCGCCGCCAGGTGTCGCGGCGCGGGAGTGGTGATATCGAACGTCGCCGCCGTCCGGTCCTGCGATTCATGAAGCGAAGCCGTGGCGCGAATCGTCTGCACGCCGGCAACAATAATCACTGCCACCGCAGCCGCCAGTCCCAGGTACAAAATCACGCGTACCAAAGGCAGACGCTGCGTCCCCGGTCCAGAGTGACCACTGGAATCCGATGGCGAACCAAAATCAGCTGCTGAACCAACCATTGCCCGACCTCGCGCTGGAGTTCATTTCCGCCCGCGCTCTCAAGAATTCCCCAAGCGCGATTCGCAAAGAACAAACTAAACTGCACCCGATTCAAACTTCAGTCAGCATGTTATCACCCGCTGGTTAAGAATTTGTTAGCACCCCGCCGGAAAGTCTGATTTTTCGCGCTCAACTCGCACGGCTGGAAACCGATCGGCCACACGACCATAATTGAGCTGCCATGCTTCCACATTTGTGCATGAAATTTCGCTGGTTTCTCCTTTGGCTGGCCATCATGCTGTTATTGGCCCCGATCGCAGGCCAACCAGCTCTCGCTCAGCCGCCGCCCGATGCGTCTTGGACCGCCAACGCCGACCTGGAAAAACCCAAATCACTGACGATGGATGGTTTGGGCGCCATGCAAGGCGTCAGCTTTCACGATGGCAAAGTCTATCTGTACGGCGATGTCTGGAACGCCAATCCCCGACTTGGCGTCATCCGCGAGTACACTGACGACTACCGGCCCACCGGCCGTGTAATCTGGCTGCGAAAAAACGATCAACCGCTGCTTCGCCATCCCACCGGATTAACTTGGAGCCGACAATGGGGAACTTTTCTCGGCGATACCGTGGCCCAAAAAGCAGTCATTTACCACCTTGATTGGGACCGCGCATGCAACGATGGCAATCTCGATCACGCCCTGCTCGAAACCATCGATGATGATGCGGCCGTCAATGGCTGCCGACCAGAGTTTGTTACCTTTCAAAATAAGGAATTCCTCGCCACGGCCGATTACGGCGACATCCGCCCCGAAGTTCGCCTGTATGACCCCGAAAATTTAATCCAGTACAAACGCTCCAGCGCTCCTGCCGTGGTCGCTTACCGCTTCTTGTGCGGACCGTTCAATCAAAACCTCGCCTGGGATCCCGCTCAGGCACAACTTACCTGCATCCAAAACGTCATCGCCGGCCGCGGCTGGCGGCTGGAAATCGTCGATCTGGCCAAAGCACTCGCCGATGGCCGGGCCGCGGGAACAGCGCGCGTCCGCTCGCTGACATTTCTACCCCATGATGAGCTGGAAGGTTACCGCCCCCTGCCAGATGGCTTCGGGCTATTTGTTACTTCCAGCCCAACGGAAAATTTAACGCTTGGGAAAATAAAACCGACTGATCCACGCGAATCCCAGGCGCAGCCCCCTCGCTAAACCTGAGCGGTTCGAACGAGCGCCCGGTCCGAACTTCACAAAATCTATCGCATTTCCCAGAACGATTTGCCTTTTTCGCGGTGTTCTTCCGGCAGCTTCCGCACCATCCCTTCGCCAATCAATTTTCTTTTATCCCTCACCGATAAATTTACAGATTCCGCCGTAAAGCCCGCCCGCTGCTCTCGCAAACAAGGCAACTAAGTCAAGGAATATTCGTATGTTTCTCCTCTTCCACCATCGCCATGCCCAACCCCGTCGGACCAGCGGGCCGCAACGCCCTTTCCTATTCCAAGCCGCTTTTTTCGGTGGACTACTGTGGGCTTGGGCCGGGTCGCCACAATCGCTCCACGCCCAGGGTTTTGTCCCCGGTACGGGCCAACGCATTGCGGAGGTGGGCGACGATTTTGAAGACGAAAAGTGGAGTTACATTGCCAACGAGCCCAAAAGCAGCGAAGAAAACGACGGCCAAGAACGCCTCCCCGCCGGTCGTTCGACCAACGGCCGTTGGGCCGAAGGCTTAAAGCGCGGCCAGCCCGACGTCGTCAAACGCGTCCCCACGCCCCCCGGCGGCATCCCCGACAGCAAAGGCTCCATGCTGCTCATGTCGCTGTATACCGGCGTGCCGGGCGTCTTCAGCGGTCAAACCCACCAGGACGATTTCATTTGCCTGGTCGATCAACGCATCGGCGGCTCGATTGCCGTATCTCGCTCTCCCAGCGTCGTGGCCCATGTATACATTCCCACCTGGGCCAAGTGGGAGCGCCGCGATGGCAATTCGTTCTGCTTCCGCGCCGCTTGCGATGCTTGGACCACCAAGCCTTCCCGCGGCTTCTTCGGCTTCGGCGGCAGCCAAACCGTCCTCGACGAATATTGGCCCGGCTTGATGTTTTATTTCCACCCCGGCGACGGCGACAAAATCAAAGATTACTGCTCCATCATGGTCCGCGCAGGACAAAACGGTGGCGATTTCCGCGCGCTCGATATCAAAGAGCCCGGCTGGTGGACCGTGGGCATGTCCTTCACGCCCGACGGACAAGTCCATTATTACGCCCACGCCGGCGTCGCCCCACTCTCGGTCCAAGATCACATCGCCAGCGAAACACCCTATGGCATGCGGTGCGAGCACTTGAAGTGCTTTTTCTTCGATGTCCTCAACGGCGACAACGGAAACTGGTCCACTCCCTGGATCGTCGACGATTGCTTCGTCTACACCCTGCAATAGTCCGGCAAACCCTTCCCGCGAACAAGCCGGGCTAAAGAAATCGCCGCCAACGCCCCGCTGGCCAATAGCGCCAAACCGGTCGGTTCGGGCACAGCATCGAACTCGCCGTTGCCCGCCGCCGCGCCGCTGGCCAAATATTGCTCCATCCCCAATATGTCCGCGGCGTTGAACGCTCCATCGTGATTAAAATCGCCCAGCGCCAACATCTGGCTCGGGCTTATATTGTGGCTCGATTCGTAGCTCCCCACGTTTTTCAGCGCACTTTGCATGGCCTGCAAATCAGCCACCGTCACACTTCCGTCCAAATTGAAGTCCCCCAATTGCGACTTAACTAACACCAGCGTCGTCACCGTGTCCGGCAGCATGACGTAGCTCAGCGAATTCGCTCCCAGCCACTGCAATTTGCCGCTGTTCAATACCACGTGCGTAATCGCCGCCGAAGAAGGATTGTCGGTCCCGTCCCCCAATTGATACGCATCGGCCAGCGACAACTGGCTCACGTTGCTAATGTTCAACGTCGCCGTAACCGACCCCTGCGCCACCGTGTTCCGGTTGATGAGCACAATCACCATCCGGTTCGGATTGCCCGCATTTTCGCTGGCGTACACGGCCGTAGTCCCATTGCTGCTGGTCGACGCCGCA
>DATJYL010000159.1 GCA_035499655.1 Pirellulales bacterium | reverse complement strand
TGATATGCAACACACCTTCGCTTCCGCAGCCTAAATGCGCTTCGATCAGGTGGAGTACCTATTTAGTGGAAGGGATGTCGATTCGCGCCACAGAGCGAATCACACGCCTGCACCGCGTTACGATTTGCAAATTGATCGGCGTTTTCGGCGATGCCTGCCAGCGTTTTCTCGACCAGCAAATGCGCGGCCTTACCTTGGGCCATTTGCAGTTTGATGAACAGTGGACCTACGTTGCCAAGAAACAATCGCGGCTGACCATGACAGAGCGGGAAGAATGCCACGACCAAGGCGACATTTGTCTCTGGACCTGCATCGACAAAACCACCAAGTTGATGCCGAGTTTTTTGATCGGCAAACGGTCAGCCGACAATGCCCGGCGGTTTATGATGGACGTGGCCGGTCGGCTTGTGTTCCCCACGCCTCATGCTTCCGATGCCCATGCGTTCAAGCTGGGCCAGTATCCCATCGTCTGCCAACTATCGACGGATGGATTCGCGGCCTACCCCGAAGCGGTCGATCTAGCCTTTGGTCCCTACGTGAAGTACGGCACGATAATCAAGGAATACAAAAACGCTAACATGATCTATACGCCAAGCGAAATGGTCGGCACCAAGCGGACCGGCATCCGCAACATAGACAACCGGAATGCCCGCTCAATAACCACTTCGCACGTGGAACGGCTGAACGGCACCCAGCGAACGTTTATGAAGCGGCTGAACCGATTGACGTTGTGCTTTTCCAAGAAGCTGGAAAACTTAGAGGCGGCTTTCGGAATGTTCGCGGCTTACTACAATTACTGCTGGCGGACCCGCAAGCCGGGCAAGAGCGGCCAGAAGCGCCCGACCGCTTGCATGATGGCCGGAGTTACCGATCATATTTGGAGTTTTGATGAGTTGTTTTCGGCGGTTTTGGAATCAGCAACAAAGTCCTAGGACACTACCCTCCATGGTTGTCGCTTGCCCTCGAAATGGATTAAACTAGAATCGTTATTGATTCGCTGCTCCTTGCATCCACCGCCGCTGTTTCTCCAAACGTATCCCTCGATCTTGCTTCACCCGCAAACCATGCGCCACGATTTTTCCCTCGGCACCGTCGAAGTGGCTCTCTCACCCCGTGAGCGCTTCGAAGAGTATTTGCAATCCCGCGGAAAGCGAATCACCCAGCAGCGCCGAATTCTCGTCGAGCAAATCGCCAGTCGCCACGAGCATTTTGACGCCGACCAGTTGCTCCTGGATTTAAGCCACAAGTCGGCCGGCCGCAAGGTCAGCCGCCCCACCGTTTACCGCACCCTTGCCGAGATGGTTGATGCCGGGCTGCTGCGAAAAATGGTCCTCGGCGGCCGGGCCGTCTACGAACATGATTACGGCTACCCTCAGCACGACCATTTGCACTGCACCGAATGCGGCCAGTTGATCGAATTCTCCAGCAACGAACTGTTGCAATTGCGCGAAGCCGTGGCCCGGGAGCATCACTTTCGCGTGACCAGCCATCGCCTGATTATCAGCGGCGTCTGCTCCCAATGCCGCGCCGCCGCTCGCCAGAAAGTTCGCCGCCTCGATTTGGTATAAAACACTACAGAAGTGAGTGCATGCCTTCTTCAAGTCGCGATTTCCAGCGAGCCGCCGCCCAAAGACTTGCAACCGCTCAGTTTCTCGTAGAAAACGGAAGTCGGTATAATTTGGATGCTACATATTTAGCAGGGTATGCCATCGAGTGCACCTTGAAGGCATTGATTATAGAGTACTCCTCTGAGGCAGAACGAACGGAAAAACTTAAGCTTATTACTTCGGGAAAAAAGAACCACAATCCAGAAATCCTGGCTGGCTACCTTACAGACATTGGACATCCTATCCCGCCAGATTTAAAGAAACGAATCCTTCGACTTGGATGGTCGGTGGATTTAAGATATGAATTCGGCAAGAAAGATACCGGCGAGACAAGAGCGTTCTTAAAATCCGCAACAGCGATTTATGATTGGGTTGAGGGCCAATTACCATGAGCCAAAGTATTAAACCAGCTTGGGAAGGGATGCGGACGGAACAGACGCGCGACGTCGAGAATCTCTTTCGCAAAACATTCCCGCAAACCGACGCGTATCGATACAATTCAGCATCCATCCGAGTTCGTGTGATTGATGACCGCTTCGAAGGAAAATCGGACGATGAACGGGAGGCTATGGTTCAGCCGATATTGGATCAATTTCCGCCAAGGACACGTGAGGATATAATCAACTTGTTGACGCTCTCACCAAGTGAAGTTACCCGCTTCAATAGGAAAACACTCTTGAACGATGAATTTGACGATCCCAGCCCTTCCAGATTGTGAGGGTGCAGCTTTCAATCTAGTTTGCGACAAAATGACTCTGTAGATTCACACCATCACCACCGCGGTCTGCTGCAGTTGATCTTGATACTTCCGGCGAATCGGCTCAACAATTTCGCTCAAAAACTCGTCCACTTGTTGCGGCGCGCGGCCGACAAAACGATTGGGATCCAGCGTTTCGGAAAAATCGACTTTGGCAAACGCTTTGTCGGCGGTTAAGCGGCCAATTAAATCGTTGTCACCCCCCTGCTCTTTCACCACTTGAGCGGCGGCCTGACTATGTCGGCGAATGCGCTCGTGCAAATCTTGCCGATCGCCCCCGGCGGCTACGGCGGCCATCAAAATATTCTCCGTCGCCATAAACGGCAGCTCTTCCGATAAGTGCTTGGCGATCATGTGCGGATACACCACCATGGCGCTGGCAATGTTCTGATATAAAATCAAAATCGCATCGACCGCCAAAAATGCTTGCGGCAATACCAACCGCCGATTGGCGCTGTCGTCCAGCGTGCGCTCCAGCCATTGCGTGCTGGCCGTGGTGGCGGCGCTGGTTTCCAAACTCATCACATACCGCGCCAAGCCGCAAATCCGTTCGCTCCGCATGGGGTTACGTTTGTAGGCCATGGCCGACGAGCCAATTTGTTCCACCTCGAATGGCTCTTCCAATTCCTTGCGCGAGGCCAGTAGGCGAATGTCCGTGGCCGTTTTATGCGCGCTCTGGGCAATGCCCGACAATGTCGCCAGAATTTGCGCATCGACTTTGCGGGAATACGTTTGTCCGGTTACCGGATAGACTTTGTCGAAGCCCATTTTTTTTGCGACCAGTTGCTCCAGCCGCTGCACCTGGGCGTGATCGCCGCCGAACAGTTGTAAAAAACTGGCCTGCGTGCCCGTTGTCCCTTTTACGCCCCGCGACTTGAGTTCCATCAAGCGATGTTCCACTTCGTGTAAATCCATCGCCAAATCGTAGGCCCACAAACAGGCGCGCTTTCCCACCGTGGTCGGCTGCGCCGGTTGCAAGTGGGTGAAGCCTAAACAGACCAAATCGCGATGATGTTGGGCAATTTTTCCCAGTCGGTCGATCACGCTGGCCAGCCGCACGGCCAGCATTTGTAAACCTTCATGCATCAGCATCAAGTCGGTATTGTCGGTCACGTAGCAACTGGTGGCGCCCAGGTGAATAATGCCCCGCGCCCGGGGACACTGCTCTCCATAAGCATGTGCGTGAGCCATCACGTCGTGGCGCAAGCGGCGCTCGAGCTTTTCCGCCTCTTCGAAGTTAATGGTGTCGATGTGCTTGTACAGCTCGTCGATTTGCACCTTGGTAATCGGCAATCCCAACTCCGCTTCCGCCTCGGCCAGCCACACCCACAATTGACGCCACGTGCGGAATTTTTTTTGGTCCCCCCACAGCCGGCTCATCTCCGGCGAGGCATAGCGGCGAATCAGCGGATTTTCGTAAAACTCGTGCGACATAGACGGCAGGGGCCAGGATTGAGTGGCGCGGGATTCGGATCAGAAGCTACGGATAATCCAGCCGTTGACCATCCACCATTCTAACGGTTGTTGGCACACACTTACATGACACGAAACGCTCGCAAATGTTCTAGCATCACGGGCGCCGGGTCCGCATTTTTCACCGGCAAAAACGTTGCCGTCTGGTCGGTGCCCAATCGCGGCAATCGGGGCTTGTATATCGTTAAGCCGGCTTTGCGGTTTTTCTCCAGCGATTGGCAGAGCATTTCCGCAGCCATTTTCGCCGCCGCATATTCGCTCATATCGGCGGGCAACTCGTCCACAGCCACGCTGGATGGGTGAAAAACTTTTCGCAACCCGAGGCCTTTCAATGGATTCAACACGTTGAGAAAACCGGTGAGGTAATAATCGCAAAACTTTTGGAACAGGCTTGCTGAAAACACGCCCTTGCTGCCTGAAAAAATGAACGGCGTGGCAAAATAGTACAAATGCGTTGGTTTCCAATTTTCCAGCGATGCGGCCAGCTCATTTTGCAGAGCGTTCAACACATTGACCTGCAGCATCGCCGCCGCGCCGCCGCCGGAAACAATCTCCTCCACCACGTGCAGTGCCTCGGCGCGGCCTTGATGATAAGTAATTTTCACCTCCGCGCCGCCGGCTGCTAACAGTTTGGCCGTCACTTCCCCCAACCCGCGCGAGCCACCCACTACCAACGCTCGTTGTCCGGAAAACTCATCTCGCTGCACCAACGGTTTCAGCTGCGCAAAGCTGGCCTGTCGCTGCGGCGGCGGACGAATAAACGCCTTAATCACCCCCGTCAGGCCGGGCGCGGTGAAGTTCATCACAACCAGGCCAAAGCGTTTCTCAAGCTTCGTCACTCCATAATGCAGTGGGCAGCTATCGCGACCATCTCGGGCTGTCAAAGTAAGTTCCGAAAAAACGGAATGCAACCCAGGGCACTCCTCTGCCACCAATCGCGTAGAAGCCAGCAAAACCGCAATCGTGACCGGCGATACACACCTTGCCAAGTTTGGAAACATTCGGGCGCCGGCCATCGGGTTGAAGTACAGCGTTACCTCGCCCGTCTGATTGGCAATTTCATCCAATGACAATGCCCGCGGAGTCCGCCTTTCCGGAAAGCTAGGCTCCACGATGCCGGCGAATGCACGTTCGGATTTGGCCCACTCGCAATCGATGCTGGTCACCATCGATTGCTCACTCGTCACTTCAATTCTTACCTGCCGGTCGCTCAACGGCGTGACCGTTACCTGCGATTCCACACCCACAGGCAGCGCTTTGGGAAAAGCGACTTTTAACCATCGCAGCTCTATTTGGTCCGGTTGCTTTTCCAGCCACACATCCAACGCCCACAACAAAGAATGGATGCCATGCACGACCGGCGCGCCGTACATCAGCCTGCGCGCAGCCAGCGCATCCAAATGCAACGGGTTGTAGTCGCCCGAAAGTTGAGCGAAGGCCAGTTGATGTTCAGGAGTGAAGGTGATCGATTTCATCGCCGACGCGGGTCATATTTATTTTTTTTCTTCCTGGGACTCCGACGAAGAGGCGGGCAATGGAACCGACGACAAGGCTTGTGTGGGAATCGCGCTCAACTGCTGGCCATCTTTCCCGTATACCGTATTGGCCCGCAACACCACCCAGGGAGTGCGGAACATAATCTTGAAGTCCAGCCACAAACTCCAATGGTCGACGTACCAAATATCCTGGGCCACCCGTTCATCCCAACTGTGCGTGGCTGCTCCGTTAACCTGTTGCCAGCCGGTCAGGCCGGGGGGCATGTCCAGGCGACGCCGCTCTTCAGCGGTCCAAAAGTGAGCGAAATTGGGAACCAGTGGCCGTGGTCCGACAATGCTCATTTCGCCCCGCAGCACGTTCAAAAATTGAGGGATTTCGTCGATCCGGTACTGCCGCAAATACCAACCCAGCCCCGTGATTCGCGGATCGCTAACGTGCACAATATTGCCCGTTCGCTCCGCATCTTGCACCATGGTTCGGAACTTGAAAATAGAAAATGTTTTTCCTCGATAGCCTAGCCGCTCCTGCCGAAAAAAAATGGGTCCCTTCGACGTCAGTTTAATGGCCGCGGCAATCAGCAGCAAAAACGGTGAGCACAGTAACAAACACACCGCCGAGAACACGGCATCTTGCACTCTTTTAACAATCAGCCCTACGGGGCGAGGAATGATCACGCGAACCATCTCCGGAGGTCGTGGCTGGGCACTTAAGGACGATCGGCGGGCTTTTTTGCCACTCGCTCAGCACCACTTCTAGTATATATCGCTGTCAGCCATCTCAAGCTGCCAGGCCGAATCTTCCACGAATTCGTTGTAAACGCCCGCCACATCGAAATAGCAGAAATTACTGTTCCGTCCTGTAAGCGTTAACCCTGCGCCAGCCAAAACCGCGCCCAGTACGCTTCTTCCTTTGGCCCAGGTCGAAACCCGCTCGACCTGCCAATCGTCGGCCAGTTGACGCCACACCGACGCCAAAAGCCCCTCGCTGTCCTTCGTCGCTGCGGGCGTGCTGCGCCAATCGAGCAAATGTCCATACCGCACTCCGTCCCGTTGGTAACGTTTGGTCACGGCGTACGCGGTTGCCTTCCTTCCGTCCGCAATCGTATGCAACACATATTCGCCCCCGGGGCGGTCGAAAAATCGCCAACGTAACCAGTCCGTGGAACGCAAACCGCAAATGGCGCGAACGTCGCCTGCCGGATTCAAATCGTTAAAATCCAAATCGGCTGGCATCTGCCGCCAAACATGCACGTTTTTGGCAGAGTCGGCGTGGCCCCTGGGCAGCGCCCCATCCCATTCCACGATTTTTGGCATCGCTTTCCAACCCAGCAGCTTGCAATGCACGGCATGCGAATCATCTCTCGGAAAAGCATACAGCCACGTCATGCCGCGCTGCCGGGCAATTTCGTATGCTAATTTTGCCAGTTGCACCAGCGCCGGCACGCTGCGTGCCTCGGGCAACAACATGGCACCTGCCGCAAGGCCTGCGATGCCTCGCCGCTGTTCAAACCAAAAACCGCGCGGCAGCACGGCATAGTGTCCCACCAAGCGGCCGCCGCTTTCCATGACCGAAATGGCGGCCGGCCCGTCGGGCGAAGATTGAAAAAACCAATGCCAATGCTCGGGCGTCATTTCGAGCTGAAACACCGCGCGGTACAAATCAAAAATGCCGTGTTCGTCACCGGGCTGATAAGGGCGACAATTCAAGCTTATGCTCCTAATGTCTCGCCGCACCCGCTGGAAGAAGAGTACCACGGGAAGTCGAACATACCACGGAACCAGCGGAAATTTCAACGGCACAGGAAATCGGCGGTGCAAATAACGGTGCAGCGGAAAGCATCTCTCATCTTGACCGTGATTTGCAGCAGGTAATTGCTGCATGGGCCGCCCTGACGGCAGCGGTGCGGATCGAAGTGCTCGCTCTATTGAGTTAACGCCTCATCTTCAGAGGGTGAGGCGCTCCTTGCACTTGCAAGTTCTTGCGAGTACTGTACAAATGAACATATACCCCCACGGGGAGTCGAACCCCGGTTTTCGGACTGAGAACCCGACGTCCTGGGCCACTAGACGATGGGGGCCAACCGGCTACGGAAAATTAAATATGGCAGCCTGTTTCGTGGTGTCAATTGGGCAGCCGTCGACTTTACTTCTCCGGCTCCAGCTTGGTGAGCGACACCATCGCCCAAGGTTGGCCCGCTTCCCGGCCAGTGAAAGTCGGCGGGAGACCGGCTCTGTAAGCCCTGGCGGGCTCAATTTCAGTGGCTGGTCTTTTGCGAGGAATTTGATAAGATGAATGGACCATCGATCCATTAGATATTTCCATTGGATCTATGCTTGGTCCAATGGCTCTCACGTGATGTTGACCAAAGTCAGCCACGACCAGGGCCGCGCGGGCAACCATCAATGCGGCTAATATGCACCGTTTAATTCTGCAGCGCTACCGTTTGGCAATTGGGGAAATCATCCCTGGCGGTCAAAGTTAGGCGGCCAGTTTTGAACCCATAATTCGGCTCCCCTACAATTTTTTTGGTCCGTGGTTTTTGGTACATGAGGAGATCAAGATGAGCAAGAACCTGTACGTGGGCAACCTTTCGTTCGAAATCACTTCCGACGAGCTTCGCGACGTGTTTGCCGAGTTCGGCAATGTCACCTCCGCCACCGTTGTGATGGATCGCGAAACAGGCCGCTCGCGCGGTTTCGGATTCGTCGAAATGGCCGACGGTGGCGAACAAGCCATTGAAAAATTGAACGGGACCGATTTGAAGGGTCGTAATATCACGGTGAATGAAGCCCGGCCCCGTGAGGAACGTGGCGGCGGAGGCGGCGGCGGACGTGGGCGCGGCGGATACGGCGGCGGGGGCGGCGGGCGACGTCGCTAATCGATCGTCGTGTTGTCGCTGCTGCTGACCGATTGGAAGTCCATGCTTTCCTCTCCGCCATCAAACTGCTCTCGAGGAGACAATCACCCCATGACTGCAACCGAAACCGCCATTCTGACATTTTTCCGCCGTTACCAAATCGGCCCGCATGAAATGTTGTTTTTTAACGCAAACGATTGTAAACTCGGCCCCGGCTCGTTCCGCACCGCCATGCAATCGCTGGTGAGTCGCGGGCTGGTTATCAAGGAACGTCCGGCCAAGGCCTATTCGCTGACTCGAGAC
>DATJYL010000158.1 GCA_035499655.1 Pirellulales bacterium | reverse complement strand
ATTTATACTCCGCTTGGGACGGCTACACGCCGTAGAGTTCGATTCTCACGCGCTCCGCTCAATCCCGCTTGGATTGGCGTTTAGCGGCCCGTACAAGCGTTTTCCTGGCCCAAGTGGAAACCTTTGGCTTTCCGGCCGCTTCCACCAGCTCATGCTCTGCGTCCGTTAATAGCACCAGGAACCGGGGTTTGCGTTTCTCGGCATCGGATACCTCCGGGCGTCCGGGTCCGCGTGTTGATTTAGCCATAATAAAAATATATTGAGAAATCGTGAAATAACCATTGTGTCCGAATGAATAATACTATATATTATTATTCATGGGTTGGCAATAGCAGTCAACAAAAAAACCCCGGTCAAGCCGGCAAGCCTGAACGGGGTCAAACACAACTAGGCTTTCGCCCAATCGCGTCTCGATAACCTGATTGTAGCGAAAGCCGCTGAAAAAGGCGACTTCGCAATGATCGTTTCAGCCTGCCAGCATGAGCATTTCAAAAAGAACGGCACCACGAAAAGCGGCGATATTCGCTACCGCTGCACCCTTTGCGGAAAGTCTTGGACCGAATTCACCCGAGCTTTTGACGGCATGCGGGTGGGCATGGACCTCGCCGTTAAGATTGTCAGCTTGCTTTGCGAGGGTGTTTCGGTTCGGGCGACGGCCAGATTGACCGGCACCAAGCCCCAAACCGTTATCGACCTCTGCAATCTTGTCGGTCGGCGCTGCGAACAATATATGGCCAGCACGATCAAAGACATACACGTTGACGACGTGCAAGTGGATGAAATTTGGCAGTTCATTTACTGCAAACACTATACGGCCAAAACTAAAAAGATTGTTGGCGGCGCGGGCGACTCCTATTGCTATACGGCGGTGGAACGAAATACCAAACTGCTTATCGCTTGGCACTTAGGCCGGCGCAATGAAGCCGATACGCACCAGTTTTGCGCCAAGTTGAACGACGCCACGACCGGGGCTTACCACCTGTCCAGTGATGGCTGGCAAGCCTATCCATTCGCGGTTCTGCGGCAAATCGGCAAGCGGGTCGATTACGGGCAAGTTATCAAGACGTTCAAAGAGCCGATCAAAGAGGATCGCCGCAAGTATTCCCCTTCCCAGATAATCAAAGCGGAAAAGCAATGGATAATGGGCAACCCGGATATGGACCGTGTTTGCACCAGCCACGCCGAGAGAATGAATGGGTCGATTCGCACGTTTTGCAAACGGATGGGCCGGTTGACCTACTGCTTTAGCAAGCGATGGGGCAACCACCAAGCAGCCCTGGGGCTGTTTTTTGCCCATTACAACTACTGCCGGAAGCATCGCAGTTTGGGCAAAATCACCCCGGCGATGGCGCACGGCCTGACGCATGAAGTTTGGTCAGTCCGACGGCTGATTGAGACTGTCATGGCTGTCGGCTAATGGTAGAATTCAAAAAACATGGCCCAAGGAATTGTGGGACACACTTAAAGGTACACAACCCAAATTCACGGTGGTGTGGCGTTGGCATACATTTTGCTCTTCAGAGGCAGCGGAGAGCCTATCCGCTGAACCCGCTTCGGTCGGGGCCGGAACAAAGAAGAGGACCTGCGTCCTGTATCGGGGCCGGCAATGGGAGAGGTTGATGCCGCGCAACCAGATTCATCGGCATCGTACAAAGGCAGCTAATTTCTCGGGTCGTGGAACAGTTTGAGGCATGGCTCCGGAAAGCCATTAAAAGAGAAGGGTAGCCGTGATTTGAGCGATCCGAGCTATTAATTAGCTGCCACATTTCGCAAGGCGAGTTGGGATCCCTGAAGAGGTGGTTCCAACTCGCCTGCGTTTTTTTGCATGTTGCAAAATCGAACATGTGTTTAATTACGCAACGCTGGCCGTTTCCTATCTGCCAATAAGTTACGCCCCTTTGGCCAATCGCGACGCTCTTTTCCAGCCGGCTATCGTCTCACATTGGTCCCGATGTCGCAAAGTGGGATCGAAAACGACCAGCCCACTGGTTCCCAAAGCCCCTCAACAAAATTTTTTGAAAAAAATCAGCCTCCGCCTTTTCTCGACATTGCGGCGGCATCACGTTCGCATCGAGAACGACATCCGGCCCCGCGATCATCGGTGTTCGTGATCACGATCATTGCCCCGGATGCTGAGAGAATCGTTAATTATTGGTAGAATGTGGGCAGGGATGGTTAACCGTCACGAGCGACGATTGAATTGGAATTGCTTCATCGTTGCGATTGGTAGCTCCAGGCGGTGTAAAAATCCTCCTGGCCAGCCTGAGGGAAGCCGAATATGAAGGCAGCGGCACGCTTCGGCTCATTTGTTTTTCTACTGGCGGCGGTCTACCGTTTGTCGGCCGAAGAAATCTCTTCCACCGCGCCTTCTCGGCCCGCAAGTTTAACGTCCAATTCCACTGCGCCCTCCGACAGCGCTTCGTCGAAGGCCTCCGCCGACGAACAAGTTCGCTACATCAACGACTACATTCACCAGGGCTGGCAAGCGCAGGGCCTCCTGCCGTCGCAGCCGGCCACCGACGGCGAATGGTGCCGCCGCCTGTTTTTGGACGTGCTGGGCCGCATTCCCAACGTCGACGAAGTAGAAGCGTATTTGCGCGACCACTCGCCCGACAAAAAACAGCACTTGGTGAATAAGCTCCTCTCCGACGACTACGTGGAAGAGTACGCCAACAACTGGAGCAACGTGTGGACCACCATTCTCATTGGGCGGCCGCCGGCGATGCCCGATCGGAAGTCGCTGGTCGATCGCGAAGGGATGCAAAAATATCTGCGCGATGCCTTCGCCCGCAATACGCCGTACGATCAAATGGTGACCGATCTGATTACCGCCGACGGCAGCAACAAGCCGGGCGAAGAAGATTTCCGCGGTGAAGTGAACTTCCTCATCGGCAACCTCGACGACAACGGCGTGAACGCCACGGCCAAAACCGCCCGCGTGTTTTTGGGCCTGCAAGTGCAGTGCACGCAGTGCCACAATCATCCGTTCAACGATTGGAAGCAAAACCAGTTTTGGGAATTGAACGCCTTCTTCCGCCAAACCAAGGCCGTGCGTGAAAGCCCGCGCCGTACCCCGGAGCCCGTGGCCGAGCTGGTCAGCCGCGATTTCAACGGCGAACCAGATGCCCACGGCGCAACCGACCCCTCCCAGGCCATTTTGTTTTACGAGCTTCGCAACGGGCAGTTGAAATCGGCCTATCCGGTGTTTGTCGACGGCACCGAAATCAATCCTGACGGCCGGCTGGCCAAAGTGAACCGGCGAACGGAATTGGCCAAGCTCGTCAAAGCGTCGCCGTTCCTGGATCAGGCCATTGTTAACCGCATGTGGGGGCACTTTCTGGGCTACGGCTTTACCAAGCCCGTGGACGATATGGGTCCGCACAATCCGCCTTCGCATCCGGAGTTGCTGGCCAAGCTGGCCGTCGATTTCGGCGCGCATAGCCGCGATTTGAAGCAGTTGATTCGCTGGATTGTGCTTAGCGAGCCGTACGGCCTGTCGAGCAAAATGGTGAAGGGGCACAACGAAAAGGACGATCCAACCAAGGGCGAAAAGCCCATGTTCAGCCATTTCTATCTGCGGCAGATGCAACCGGAGCAATTGTACGAATCGCTGCTGGTGGCCACCGCCGCCGACAACACGCTCCGCAGTTCCGAGGAGCAGGAACGGACCAAAAATCAATGGCTGCGGCAATTCACCATTACGTTCGGCACCGACGACGGCGCCGACTCCACCACCTTCAACGGCACCATTCCGCAAACGTTGATGATGTTCAACAGCGATTTAATTCGCCGCGCCACCAGCACCAGCCAGGGCGATTTTCTCGATCAACTGGCAGGCGACGCCAAATTGAACAATGCCGATCGCATCAACCGGCTGTTCATGGCCACGCTGGCCCGGCGTCCCACGCCGGAAGAAATCAATTGGGCCAACAAGCTGCTGGCGGCTCGCAAAGGCGACCCCGTCGGCGCTCTGCAAGATGTTTTTTGGGTAACACTAAATAGCGGCGAATTTATTTTGAACCACTAGGGAACAAATGACGAATAACCAAGCACCAATGACCAATGGGAGAAGGAAAAACGTAGGTGCCCGTATTGGTCATTGGGATTTGGACATTGGTCATTCATTCCCCGGCGCGCCGGGATTCAGTCATTAGACATTAGACGTTAGACATTAAGCCTCAGCGCCCCACACGGCCAGGAGAAGTAAACCATGTCTTTTTGCAACTGCCACGACGGCATGACTCGCCGTCACTTCATGTCGCACCTGGCGGGCGCCGCGGCCTTGGCCTCGCCGGCCATTGCCTTCACCAACTCGCTGTTGGCCAACGCGGCGGAGCTGAAGAAGAAAAACAAATCGTGCATCATGCTGTGGATGAACGGCGGGCCTGCCACCATCGACATGTTCGACATGAAGCCCGGCGCGCCCACCGCCGGCGCCTTCAAGCCCATTTCCACCAAGGTCGATGGCCTGCAAATTTGCGAGCACCTGCCGGAACTGGCCAAGCAAATGGATCAACTGGCCGTCATCCGCTCCATGAGCACCCGCGAAGCCGACCACGGCCGCGGCCGCTATTACATGCACACCGGTTACGTGCCCAATCCGACCATCGATCATCCCAGTTACGGCGCGGTGGTGGCTCACGAACTGGCCGACAAAATGCCGCAATTGGAAATTCCCCCCTTCGTTTCCATCGGCAGCGACAGCATTGGCCCGGGCTTTTTGGGAATGACGTGGGCCCCGTTCGTGGTCGATGCCAACGGCGATGTGAAAAACCTGAACGCCGGCGGCAACATGGAACGCATGAACGAACGACTCACCGTGCTGCAAGCCATGGATCACGATTTTATCAACGCCAATCGCGGCGAAGCGGCGGAAGACCACTTGAAGGTGATGAAAAAGGCCGTCAGCCTGATGACCAGCAAGCAAATGGCCGCCTTCAAAGCGGCCCAGGAGCCGGCCGACATGCAGGAGCGCTACGGTAAAACGCAGTTCGGTAAGGGCTGCCTCATGGCCCGCCGCCTCGTCGAAGCCGGCGTCCCGTTTGTCGAAGTCGACATGGGAGGCTGGGACACGCATCAAAACAATTTCACCACGCTGGAAAAGCAGAAATTGCCCGAGCTAGATAAGGCCATGTCGGCGCTGATCGCCGATTTGAAAAGCCGCGGACTGTACGATTCCACCGCCATTGTCTGGCTGGGCGAATTCGGCCGCACGCCGCGCATTAACGGCAACGCCGGACGCGACCACTACGCCCGTGCCTGGAGCGTCGTGGTGGGCGGAGCCGATTTCAAACGCGGCGTGGTGGTCGGCGCCACAAACGAAGACGGCACGCAGGTGACCACCGATCCTTACACGTCTCAAGACCTGATGGCCAGCGTCCTGAAGTCACTGGGCGTTTCGCTCGACACCACCTTCACCAGCAACAACGGCCGCCCGATGAAAATTGCCAACAGCGGCAAAGTGATAAAAGAACTGTTTGTGTGAATAGTAGGCGGCATGTAGCGGGCGGAAAAAACCCGACTGTGTCAGGCGGAGACCACCTCTTCTTACTCCGCCGGCTTGCCATGATCCAGGTGCTTGATAATTCCCCGGGCCCGCCCCTCGTTTGACGCGGCCACCAAAATCCGCGGAGCGGCGGACCAACCGAGGGCGTCACCCCCCAGGCCGGTTTCCAGATTGTCGCCGTCGACCATCGCTTTAATGCCGGCGTCTTCCAATTCCGAAACCATCAGGTGCGCTTGCACGCTGCTTTTGGCCCGATAAACTTCCACTAAATCTTCGGTTTCCATGGCACACCTTTCGTTCGAGAGGCAATCGTGCAGGACAGAACTTTACTCGTGCAGGATAGAATTTCACTCCCGCCTGCGATCGGGCGAACCGTTATCCTCCAAATATACCATTTGCCGGCGGCAACGCTAGCGTTTGGCGGGTCGTGATAAACGCCGTCCGCCGTTCACTTTGCGGCGCTCATTTCTTATCGCCGCCGGCGGGCTGCGCACCGTTTTCCTGCTGCAACTGGCTGCGGATGCCCATCAAAATGTCGTAATACTTCCAAGCCGCCGCGGCGTCGGGTTCTTGATGATGATCGGGCCGGAGCGTTAAATCACCGGTGGAAAGTAGCGCGGCTTTCACGTCCGGATTCTGCCGCACTTTTTCCCACGTGGCCGCAACGATCAATTTGTAATGCTCGCCCGGCTCGGCGGGCTTGTACGGCATTTGCTTGCCTTCGAATGTAACCCAATCGATGCCCATCTCCTTCATGTTCGCGCTGCCCAAGTCGCCCGCGTGCTTGGCGTCGAAGGCGGTCATGCCCGCCACTTCATCGCGGGTGTGTTCCCACTGCAAGCCGGGGAATTTCGCCCGCGCATCATCCGGCCCTTCCGGATATTTCATCGCCTGCCAAAAGCCTTCCAAGCTGGCGTATTTTTTGCCATGAAATTCAAACGGCGTGGCGGCGAAGTTGGAAAGCAGCCCCAAATCCGCCTGCCGCTTGGACAAAATCACTTCCCCCGGCCCGGCTTCCTGCGGCAAAATTTCCCAATCGGGCGCGCCTTCTTTGGGAACCGCCGCCCACCACCGCGCCGGATAGCGCCCGTCACGCAGTTCTTCCGGTTTTGCAGCCGCGACATCTGCCGCCACGGCTAGCTCCGTCGATTTCCCATCCGTCGTCGCTTGCGGTTTAGCACTCGACGGCGCGCCCGGCTGCGAATTACAACTCGCCAACAAAGTGAATGCCCCGGCAACAAAGAAAGACCATTGCTTAGCCATATTCCATCAAATCCGTTCCTGCTTTCTTGCTCTCTGCGTGTACGCGTCTCTGCGGTTAGTTCGTCCGTCTGTGCTTTAACGGACTCAATCGAACTTCCACTCCGGTTCATCCGCCGAATTAAAATACACCGCCGGCACGGGCACGTTCAGCAACCGCAAATACAGGCACAATTGCGCCCGATGGTGGACCATGTGGTTCAAGCACCACAGCCGCACAATCATGGCTTTGCTTTTAGTGTGCAGCACATTTTCCCCCTGTTTCAAGCTCCACGGCTTTTGTAAACCAGCGTCGTCAATTTTGGCCAGTGCCGCTCGGACCGCCGCGGCATGCTTGTCGAATTCCTGCAGCAAGTCCGCGCTGTTTTTCGGCTCGGTCCGCATTTCCGGCGGCTTGGCCATGTCGAGTTCGTCTTTGCTCAGCGTATCGACCATCCACTGCGGCAGCGTGGCCACGTGCATCGCCAGCCGGCCCAGGCTCATCGATTTCTCGTGCGGCTTCCAGCCGAAATCCTTTTCCGGCAACCGTTCCAAAACCTTGCGGGTAACGTCCAACTCACGCTCTAAATCTCCGAAGGCAATCTCTTTGATGGAAGCGGCGGCCATTTCATTTTCTCCAGAATGAATTTTTTGCCTGGAAGAAAGATGCAGAACTGGCTGTTCAAACTTTACTTGTAAGATACGCACGCCACGGCGTCCAGTAATGTTGTTGCCAACCGTGGCTGACGCCGGCGAAATCTTCGTCGGCCACGTTGATGTGGTTCAGTTCGATGCGCCCGCCTCCGGCCTCAGGAAAAAATGTCAGAATCAGCACCGAGTCGATGGCTGTAGGCGGAAAGTGCACCGATCGCCACGTTTGCACAATCAGCCGCTTAGGCTCGACGTGCAAAATTTTGCCGCTGATCTTGCCCTCGAAGGCCCGAAACTCCGCCCCCGGCTGCGGCCCAATCACCACCGGGTGGCCCGTGAAA
>DATJYL010000157.1 GCA_035499655.1 Pirellulales bacterium | reverse complement strand
TCGCCCAGGACCACATGATCGCCCTGGATTCGTGGGTCAACAAAATGCTCAATCCGTTCGAGCGCATGTTCGGCACCACCCTGCTAGGCGTCCAAACCATCCAAAACGTCCGCGCCCTGCCCAATACCACGAACCAATAACCATACAAATTGACCAAACTCAAAGCTGGTTGAACTGCCACAAAATCGTTCAGAAAAAACTCTTAGGCATTGTATTTGCGTAGTTTGCCCAAACCTTACACTGGGATAAAATAACTGCGTAGAAACAATGTGGAGGCTCAAATGAAATACTTAGCTGGTTTCTGTGTGTTTGCGCTGACTGTGTTGACGTTGTCGAATGCAGCCCAAGCCCAGCAGCCATTCTCTAACGTTCAATCATCGCCAACGGTGAGTCCGTATTTGAATTTGACCAACCGCGGCAATGGGGGGCTAGCAAACTATCAGACGCTGGTACAGCCATTTCTTCAGCAACAGCAGACCAACATCCAACAGCAGCAACAAATTCAAGGTCTGCAGAAGCAACAGCAAGCCACTTTAACGGGACCGGAAAGTCGGGGTATTTCCAATACGATTCGCGGCACAGGCCATGTGACTGCGTATATGGATTACTTGCACTACTATCAACGGCCTGGCACTGGCTATGCTCAAGCGCCGCGGCAATAGCCTGGCTTACGCCGCTCTACGATTTCCTCTCGCTTTCGTTTTTTAAGCGCTTGCGCCATCGGGTTTGGATTGGGCTCGATTACACCCTCTCCTGAATCAAAGTGGCACACTCTGCCGAAAAACTCAACTCGGCGTTGCTTTTCTTTTCCCCGCCATGTGGACAAATACCTGGAATTTTGGCCAGGATTGCTGTTCGATCCGCGGGAAAGTAGCGTTCGAGATTTGCTAATCCGGCAAAAACACTGGCGTTTTAGGTGCGAATGTGGAATAATGAATGTGGGCAGGCAGCTTCTCACCCATACCGGGCCTGAAAGAAGAGGAACGGCGTATGAATCTGCGCAACTTCGAGACTTTTTCCCCGACCACAGAGCAAGTTGCTCAAAACATGGTCGAAAAAAAACGTCCGGCGTTTACCCTGGTGGAACTGCTGGTGGTCATCACCATCATCGGCATGTTGGCGGCGCTCTTGTTTCCCGCCGTCAACAGCGCGCGCGAAGCAGCCCATCGGGTGACCTGCACCAACAATCAAGTCAACTATGCGCAGGCAATTCAACAATACGTGAGCGCGAAGGAATACTACCCCGGTTACAGGCAGATGTTGAAAGTAACCGACGCGATTAACACATCGAATACCGATTTGGCTGTTATCAATTGGCAAGTTGCCCTGATGCCGTATCTGAACAAACTGGATGTTTACCAGGCAATTCAGACAGGCGCATTGGGTCAAAAGACTAGCGTTACACCACAACTTCCCTATTGGGAGCTCTCCGTCTGCCCCAGCGACAGCACGGTGTCCGGGCGCACTAGCCCCTGGACAAGCTACGTCGGCAACACGGGCTTACTCGATTTCATCAATACGACCCCGACTCCCTATACCGTTAATATCGGCACGCCGAGTTGGCCGACAACTCCCACGCCTTTAGAGTCTTCGAAGAACGGAGTATTTCAAGATCAGGTTTTCGGTGCGAATGTTACGATCTCGTCTAATACTCCGCCGGCTATTTCCGTTACCCTGACGGGAAATGCGAAAGTTTCAACATCGGATTTCAAAGATTCGCAATCGACGACCCTGCTGCTCACGGAAAATCTCGACGCTCATTTTTACAGCGCTTACGATACCACCAATAACACCATTCCATTGCTTCCCGGCACAACTTCCGCGACTGCCACAAATTTGCAAAGCCAGTGGCTCACCTATGTGAATCAACAACAATTCGGCGATTGTTGGGAGCGTGGCGCGGGCTTTATTTGGTGGGATACTTCTCAGCAAAATACCGCCAATCCGCCTTCGTACCCGCCGACCACTGCACCCCCTTACACCGTAGCCGGAATCAATGGCGCCAAGGGAGATTACGATCCGACCGGGTTCACCACGGCCAATATGTGGCCCGCCAGTCCGTCCGATACCACCGCGCCGGCCACGCCTCCCACGTTGCCCACGGTGAATAGCAACTATGCGGCTCGTCCGTCGAGCAATCATCCCGGAGGAGTGGTGGTGGTGTTTGCCGACGGCAGCGCCAAGTTCCTGCGCGAAGACATCGATTATCCTGTCTATTGCCTGCTGATGACGCCTTACGGCATGCGGGCCAATACGTTATCGCAAAACGCGGCCGGCAATAGTTGGCAAGGGTATTATCCGCTCCCCGACGGTTCGTATTAAACTGGGCGAAAGTTACAGGGTTGAACGCGCTTTCGCAACGATAAGCAATCACAGGCTCGGCATGGCCGAGCCTGTTTTTTGCGCCGCCGCGGCTGCCGCTTGCGATTGGGCCCACATTTGCCGCACGTGAAGGGCGTTGTGAACGAACGCGGCATGGGTTGGGTCGAACTGTTCTCCTTCGGCCAGCAGCATTTCCGCTTCGCCAAAGCGGCTGGCATCGCACAGCGCCAGCGCCCAGTTGTTGACCGCCGCCAATAGATTGCCCCGCGCAAGTTGATTGTCGGGGTCCAAAAGCAGCGCTTTGCGGTTAGCGGCCACCGCCTCGGCGTAACCGCGCTCGTTGAACGCATCAATCCCGCGGTTGTAATATATCATGGCCACCAGACCACAGGGCGAAATTTCGCGGCCAGCGGCCAGCGCTCCCGCGCTAGCCGTAGAAACAGCTTCGTCCGAAGAACCCCCAATCGGCCGCATCGCTTCCTGCCACACCGGGCAAGTGACTTCAATTTCATACCGCTGGCCTCCGCAACTGACGATGGCCCGCACGTGGCCGGGCAGCTCAATCGCCTGAGCTTGAATGTTGAATTCTGCCGCCAGGGCCACGAACAACAGCGTAGCGCTGGCGCAGTTGTAAACGCCGGTTTGAAATGTGGCGGCCAAATTGGTGGCGTTGGGGTTGTACCCGCCGCGCAGCAACCGCTCGTGCAAAACTTGGTGAATCAATTCGACCTGTTGCAAGGGGTTTTTGACGTCTGCTTCCTGTCGGGCCACATCGTCGCGCACCGCAAAGAACAACTGGCGATAACGGCCAATCGCTTCCAAATCTTCCACGCCGCCGGCCACCAAGGCCGCATCTACCAGCGAAAGCTGGTGGAACCGTCCGTCCGCGCAATCCAGGAATAGCTGCCGCTCTGCCGGCGAGAATTCCAAAGGGCTCGTGAACGGATTGCTCAGCACGTCCGCGGCTGCCGCGCTGCCGTAAAACGATCCTCCATCCCAGGCTTGCGCCGGGCGTGGCGCAATTGCCAGGAGCAATAACGCCGCAGTGAGAACCGAAGGAGCCTTCATGGCCGGGCCGTTTCCATCAAGCTGGTTGTGCGATTCTTGCCGACGGTTCCAACAGCGCAAAGCTGCCGGTCGGGCTGTCCAAACTTAGGTTGCAAAAAGGCAACGTGGGGGCGAAATGGCAACTTTTTGTGCCCGCATAATCCGCACAAAAGCTACGGGCGGAATTCGAGCGCAGTTAATTCCCGGCTTCACTCCGCTTAATCAGCGTCACCTGATTGCCGTTAGCGCTGTATTGCACGTCATCCATGAACGTCCGCATCAAGAGCAGGCCCCGGCCGCTTTCCCGCTCCAAGTTGGCCGGATCGGTGGGATCGGGCACGTCGGAGGGGTTAAACCCCGGGCCCTCATCGCGAATGACAAAACTGGCTTCCCGAGGACTGACCGACAGTTGGAAGTGAATGCGCCGGTCGCGATACGGCGATTGCCGCCGCCGCTGCTCGATTAAATTTCCGTTGCCATTGTTGAGCAATCCGCTGCGCGCTTCGCGAAGTTCGTCCGCCGAGAGTTCCAAATTTCCGTGATACAACGCATTGAGCAGCGCTTCTTCCAACGCAATGCCAATGCGAATGCGCCCCGTTTCGTCGCACAACTTCATCCGCGTCACCAGGCGTTGGCAATGGTCCACCAGCGGGTACACCAGCCCGGTGTCATTTTCCAACACAAACTCGTTGGCGGTGCGGCACAGGCATTCGCCCAGCCGTTCGTTGTGCCGGTCGGCCTTGGAAACCGCCAGCACTGATTCCAGCACCTCCGGCAATTCCTGCGCGAGTTTCGACTTGGGCACATAACTCGAGGCCCCGCGCGCCAAAGCTTGCACGGCAATATCCTCGCTGCCGTGCGCCGTCATTAAAATGACCGGAATCAAGGGAAAGCGGCTGCGGACCGCCCCGACCAATTCCAGTCCGTCCATTTCCGGCATTTGCAAATCGGAAAGCACGGCGTCGGGCGGCGCCCGCTCAATTTTTTCCAGCGCCTCGGCGCCGTTGGTCGCGAAATCCACTTTCAGCCCGGCGCATTTTTCTAGAATACTGCCGGCCAAACGACGGTCGACGGGCGAGTCGTCGACAACCAGTACGGTAGACATGGCAACACCCCACGCGCACGTTGAGGAGACGAGAGCTTCCAATCAACAGTTTGGGGGAAAACTGCGCCGCGGTCAACTGGCCGCCAGGCCCAATGGCGATGCGCCTTCCTTGAATCGGTGGCGGGGGTCGACCGAAGGGAAATTCGAGTCTCGATGTTTACATTAGCAAGGCTGTTTGGCGAATTCCGCCAGGGCCGGGTTCAATTGATCCAATTCCGACTGGAGCCGGGGCCATAGTTGACGGGCGGCCTGGAGATTTTGGCCTCGGGCCAGCTCTTCCACCTGCTCCGCGATTTGCCGTGCTTTGCCGGCGGCCAAGTGGCCCAAGGCGCCCTTCAATGTGTGGGCGGCACGCCGCAGGCTGGTTAAATCGCCTGCCGCAATGGCTGTTTCTATCTCCGTCCGCAATTTGGGACTTTCCTCCCGGAAAATGTCGATCAATTCCCCCAGCAATTGCCGGTTGCCATCCAACGAATCCAACGCCCGTTGCCAGTCGAAGCCGTTATTTTCCGGGCCACCCGCATCATGGGCCACTCCCTGCTCCGGCTCACCGCCGGCTTGCAACTGCGCCGTTCCCGTCGTCGCGGTAACGGAAGCAATGACCCGCATCAATTCTTTGGAACGGATTGGCTTGGTGACGTAAGCGTCCATGCCGGTCGACAGGCAGCGGTCGCGGTCCCCCTTCATGGCGTGCGCCGTCAGGGCGACAATGGGAACATGTCCGCCGGTAGTTTGTTCGTATTCCCGAATCGATCGCGTTGATTCCAAGCCGTCCATTTCCGGCATTTGCACGTCCATCAAGACCAAATCGAACGGTTGCTTACTGAACATGGCCAGCGCTTGCCGTCCGTTGGCGGCTACTGTCACTTGATGTCCGAATTTTTCCAACATCGCCATCGCCACGCGCTGATTCACAGGGCTGTCCTCGGCCAACAGCACCCGAAGCGGCCGCTGTGGTGCGGCTGCCTCTGCGGCAGCGCTCTCCGACACGGGCTCTCTGTCCACCAAAGGGCCCAAAGCCGCCATCATGGCGTCGAGCAATTCGGAAGGCTTAATCGGCTTGGCCAAATACGCCTGAATGCCCAAGCGACGGCAGCGTTCCGAATCGTCCGGACGACGCAGGGCACTCAGCATCATAATGGTTGTGGCCCGCAGTGCTGGTTCCGCTTCGATTTGTTCGGCCAACCAAAAGCCGTCGTGCCCGGGCATCGTGGCATCGACCAACACCAGTTGAAAAGGCTGGCCCGCTGCTGCCCCGGCGCGTAGTGCCGTTACCGCTGCATCGGCATCGGCCACCGCCGTCGACGCAATGCCCCAACTGTGCATAATTTCGCTCATAATTTCGCGATGCGTGGCATTATCGTCGACCGCTAGCACGCGCAAGTCACGCAGATCTTTCCACGGTTCATCGTGGGGTTCGTCCGTATTCTCAGCGGGCAACCCAAACCGAGCCGTAAAATGGAAGGTGCTGCCGACCCCCGGCTTGCTTTCCAACCACAGCCGCCCCCCCAACAGCTCCACGATTTTGCTGGAAATGGTCAATCCCAGTCCGGTTCCCCCGTACCGGCGAGTCGTCGACGAATCGGCCTGCTCGAAGGCCTCGAATACCAAGCCTTGTTTTTCCTCGGGAATGCCGATGCCCGTGTCGACAATGCTAAATTGCAATGATATTTGGCGGCCGAACAATGCCGCCGCGCGCTGGGGCGTAAGAATCGCGAAGCCGCCGCTTTCGCTGGCGGATCCCACGCCGCCGCCCATCGAGGCCGCTTCACGCCCACCGTCCGATAACGGCGATTTTTGCGTCATGGCTGCGGCCAAATCCGTCGCCGACAGTGCCGGCTCGGGCACGGTCTGTACGCGCAGCACCACCTCGCCACGGTCGGTGAATTTAATGGCGTTGCCGATCAGGTTGATCACAATTTGGCGCAGGCGCGCCGGATCGCCCACGACCACTTCCGGCACGTCGGGCTGCATGCGCCACGCCAGCTCCAGCCCTTTTTTGTCGGCGCGCAAGGCCAGCAGCTTCAAGGCGTCGCCCAACACTTCACCCAATTCAAAGGGAATGAACTCTAAGTCAAGCTTGCCGGATTCCACTTTGGAAAGGTCGAGCACGTCGTTGATCAAGCTTAACAGCGAATCGGCCGATTCGTTGACCATCATCACGTATTCACGCTGGTCGGGCGTCAGCGGCATATCTAACAGAAGTTCCGACATGCCGATAATGCCGTTCATCGGCGTGCGAATTTCATGGCTCATGTTGGCCACGAACACGCTTTTGGCCCGGTTGGCGGCCTCGGCCGCTTCCTTGGCGTGCTGCGTGGCTTTTTCCGCCAATACGCGCTCGGTGACATCCCACGACATCCCTTGGGTTCCCACCGCTTCGCCTTGCGCGTTGAGCACGGGGGCCTTAAACACTTGGATGTAGCGTTTTTTGCCGTCGTTCGATTGAAACTCCTCGATCGTTTCGAAGACTTGCTTGGTTTGCACCACGCGCTGGTCGTCGCTTTTATACTTGGTCGCCAAATGCGGAGGAGAAAAATCGTAATCGTTTTTCCCCACAATTTCCGCTAGCGGTTTGCCGTGGCTGCGGCAAAATCCGCGGTTGGCAAACGTGAAGCGGCCTTGCAAATCCTTGCTCCAAGTGCGCAAGGGCAAATTTTCCACCAAGGAGTAAAACCGGGCTTCCGCATCGCGCAGCGCTTGTTCCGCCTTTTTCTGCCCCGTAATGTCGGTCGAAATGCCTCCCACGGCATACGGTTGCCCGTGGCCATCCAGCAGTGCAAATTTGTTGGAGATGTAGGTATGGATGCCGTCATCGTGCTGCACCGGTTCTTCCACCTCCAGCGGTTGCCCGCTGGCCAATACCCGTTGGTCGTTTTCGCGATAGGCCTCGGCGTTCGTCGTCGGAAACAACTCCTGGTCGGTCTTTCCCAATGTTTCCTGCTTGGTTTTTTTGAATAGCTGCTCGAACCGCCTGTTCACCAACAAATACCGCCCCCGCGGATCTTTCATGTACACCACGTTGGCCGTGTTGTCCAAAATTGCCTGCAGCCGCTGTTCGCTTTCGGCCAGCGACACGGTGACGCGCCGCGCCAATGAAATGGCCGCCGCCCGTCGCGCGCCCGCCGACCACAAAATGGCGGACATCAAAATGCTGAGCATGACGCCCCCCCACAACACCACCTGCGGGGTCAGATGGTCAATCTCCGCGTTTTCGAATTCCGGCAGCGAGTAAAAGGCAATTTCCCACGAGCGATCGCCCCGGGTGATCGAACTTTGATGATGGAACAGTGCAGCTTTGGAAGCAGCGTCCGTTGCCGCGGTGGAATTGTCAGTGGGATAAACCAGAGTCCGCGTGCCTTTGGCATCAATTTCATAGGCTGCTTGCACCCTGACCGACTGTAGTTCGATCGGCGAAATCAAGTCGCTCAACGAGCGGTCGGAATTGTCAGGAATTTGCCGCAGCGCTCTAGCGAACGCAGGTGCAATCAGATTGGTTTCGGCCAAGAAAGCCTGCTCGGCCCGCGTGTAAACGAGCTGCTTGGCCCAATCATAGGACCAAATGCTGCCGGCCAGTCCAAGAACTAAAACCGCCAGCGGCACACCCAGGCGCCACCATGAAGGCAACGGCGCCAGTTCGCCAACTTCTCGACTAACAAGCCCACCGGGTATGGACGGCCTGTCGTGCTGTTTCATTGCGAGTTCCTTCCGCAGCGCAACGGTTATCGTTGGGCGTTCCCATGTTCGATAACGAGCGAACCACACTTTCCGCCTGTGGCTTGACGCCTTCGGCCCCCTGACTGCTCTCCGTTTGTATTTTCTGCTGCAAAGCAGGCGGCTGCAACTACCTTCGTCCAAAAATGATCGCCGGAAACGAGCGCCGCTGACACGCTGCTTTCCCGGTTGCGGTTCCCCGGCGAGTCTGCGCGGCAGGGGATGGTGTCGGATTTCGAATTCTGGCATGCTCTTCCATTAGGATTTCGCATTTCGATCCTGGCCCCTTGATTCTCGCCCTTTCTGCTCACATGCCCTGGCTCAAACTCGAAGGTCACGACGACGTTGTCGCCCGGTTTCGCAATGCCCTGGCGCAAGGCCGGTTGGCCAGCACATTTTTGTTTGTCGGCCCGGAGGGAATCGGCAAGCGATCTTTCGCGCTGCGGCTGGCACAGTCGCTGCTGTGCGAAACGCGCGACGAAAAGTTGCTCGATCCCTGCGGCCAATGCCCCGCTTGCGTCCAAGTTCTGGCCGGCACGCATCCCGATTTCCTGTTCGTCGCTCGACCGCCGGGAAAAAGCTTCATTCCGCTGGGCTTGCTCAAGGGAGACGAGCCCGATTACCCCATCTCCCATTCGTTGTTATTCAATTTGGCGTTGCGCCCCTTTCGCGGGCGGCGGAAAGTGGCTGTGATTGACGATGCCGATTACCTGAACCTGGAAGGGGCCAACTGTCTGCTGAAAACGCTGGAAGAACCGCCGCCGCACAGTGTCCTGATTTTGATCGGCGCCAGTGCCGACAGGCAATTGCCGACCATCCGCTCCCGCGCGCAAATTGTCCGCTTTCGACCGTTGGCCGAACCGCTCGTGGCCAAACTTCTGATGGAGCAACATTTGCTGTCCGACTCCGCCCAGGCAGAACACTTGGCGGCGTTCAGCGGCGGCAGCCTGTCTCGCGCCGTCGAATTGTCCGACCCGCAACTGTGGACTTTTCGCGGTGCCTTGCTTTCCAACTTAGCCCAGTCCCCTTTGCACAGCATTACAATGGCGCAAACGTTGCTGAAATTTGTCGACGAGGCCGGGAAAGAAGCCCCGCCGCGCCGGGCCCGTTTGCGATTGGCTATCGGCTTTGTCGCCGAGTTTTTCCGGCAGCTTGTCCGCGGCCTCACCGGGTTAGCGATCGAAGGCGATGTGGAACTGACCGCCGCGGTTAGTCGCGCCGTCCAATCGGCCGCCTGGGATATCGAAACGGCGGCCGAAGCAGCCCAGCGCTCGCTCGAAGCGCTCACACATGTCGACCGGAACGCCAATCAGCACACCTTGGTCGAAGCCTGGTTGGACGATTTGCTGTTACTCAGCCGACACGATAGAGACAGCACGGCGCAGAATGCAATCAGCGCTCGCCCCTAAGTGACCAACTCGCTCGATCATTCCTTCGCGCCCGCATCCCTACCCCCTATTCTCTCGCCCCTTCCCCTACTCTTTCATTTCCCCGTGCAGCGTGAGCACCATTTGCCTCCGGCCGCCCCGGTTGCGGTGTTCGCACAAGTAAATTCCCTGCCACTTGCCCAGGCACAGTTGCCCATTTTGGACGGGCACGCTGACCGAACTGCCCAGCAGCGCCGCTTTCACGTGGGCCGGCATATCGTCGGGCCCTTCCACCGTGTGTCGATGCGGAAAATCTTCGGGCGCTAGCGCATTGAACGACGTCTCCAAATCGGCCGGAACGTCGGGGTCTGCATTTTCGCTGATCGTGAGCGAGGCGCTGGTGTGCTGCAAATAAACGTGCAGTAAGCCAATTCGCACGGTGCCCAATTCCGGCAGCGCTTCCACAATTTGATGGGTGATCAAATGAAATCCGCGACGTTGCGGCGGCAACAAAATGTTCCGCTGAATCCAGGACATTTTTTTATCATTCGTTGCAAGTTCTTACAGGACGGTGAGATTGGAAAAAATAGCGAAAATCTGCGGGCTTGCTACGCTGGAAAATGTTTTCAAGAAACTTGACATTTGTGTCTCTCTCCTAATAATGGGTTGTTTTGGCAGTGGTGACAAGTCGGTTGCATCCGCCTGCCTTCCAGGAACCCGCGCGCCACACTTTTTTGAGCGAACGGATGCTTCCGCGGGAATAAATGTGAGTGTCTATATCAAGCCGGGTTCCGTCCAACTTAACAACAACAATCGGTCGGCATTTGCGATTCCTGTATTGGCCTCGCAAAGTGTTTCGTGCCAGACCACCAACATTTTTATTTTGTAACGCGAGGGTTTTTGCAATGCGCAAGCATCGAAATGTGTTCGAAACAATTCTCCAGTTCGGTCATGACGAAAACTTTGCTCCGGTGCAAACGGACGATTTTATTCCTACCGACGCACCCGCCGGATCGCGCGCCAAAATTGACCAAATGGCGGAGCGCATTCAAATGGGTTTGCCCTTGTGGCACCCGGAAGATCGGGGCGATTACAGCGGCCTGACCGGCGCTATTCGTCCCCGCGAATAATGTCGAATGGGCCCGGCCAGATACACCCGGCTGCGCCAGGACCGGCAATCAGTTCGGAACACGGGGTAGCCCGTCTCCAATGCCCGGCGGCAAGTCCGTCTTCCCGGGCGCCAGCCAATGCCGCAATCGCGAATCGCCCGGTTCGCCGCTGGGCGGGCCGGCAAAATCGAACGGACTGGCCACTAATCCTTCGACCGGCAGGGCCTCATCCGGCAGCGGCTCATGCGTTGCGTCGTGTTGCCACATGACGGTGGGCATCGCCGCCAAAGCCAGCGAATCTTGCCCGTTCCAATCCAGCGCTGCCAAGGTGCCCCCCGCTGATTTCGGCCAATGCCGTCCTGCGAAAACCACCAGGGCGCCGGAATCCGCAGGAGCCAAAACGCAGGTCGTAGTGTTCAGCATCACACTTCCGCAGGCATCGTCTAAATCGTCGCCGTGCAGCTCCAGCACGGCCGCCGCCCCGCGCACCGTAACGTGTTCCAAGGTGACGGCCGTAGGAGCATCCGCGCGTCGCGCTTGAGGAAATCGCACTAGCGGTCCGCTCCCCAAATACAACGTATTGTGCATTTCAATTTCCGCCGGTCCCCGTGCTTGGCAATCGACGCCGCAAGCCACGCCTTGAATCACGCAGCCGCTTAATTGCACGTGCACCGCTGGCGCCAGTGCGGCGCGGTGCCCCGGTTTATCGCTGATCCGAATCGCCGCCGGGAGTTCAAATGTGCCCACCGCTAGTGTTTGAAAGGTGCAACCCGCGAATTCCGCCTCAGCCGCCTGCAAGTCAACCACCGCATGTCGATCGGGAGAAGTAATTTCCTCCGGCCTCTGCCGCCACACAAAATCGACATCTTCAAACCGCACATGATCGGCCGAAAGCACCATCCCGTTGGGCGGCATCATTAGCCGCGGCCGCCCCTTGTTTTTGCCCCTCACAATCGTATCCGGCTGCAAGCGGAGTGCGCTGGCTGCTGTTTCCGTTGTACTGCTCAGTTCCAAAATTGGCCGATCAGGCGAGTTCGAGGCCGGTTTTTGCCCCGCGCCCTTGTCGTCGGCTTCGTAACTCGCTTGCCGAATCGTCCGATCCTGATTGGCATTGCTCGTTCCAGTATTGCCCAAGATAGGAGAATCGTTCGATGCGAAATGCGCTTGGCCCGACGCAACTCCTTTCAGCAATCCGCCCGACACATCAGAATTTCGATGAAAACCATCTGTCACCGTCGTGGCATTCACCTGGCCTGGCTCATTCACCACTCGTCGCGCCCGCCACAGCGGCCAGGTTGCTGCCGCCAACAAAAGCGCGCATGCGGTGGCCGCCAACAGCGGCTGGGCGCTGCGTTGCACCGTACTTTGTGCCCGCCGCAACCAAGGCGTACGGTTTGTCTGTCCTGCCCCGCCGGCCAATTCCCACGCCAGCAGGCGCCGACCAGCGGTTGTAGGAGCACCAAGCAACGCTTCCAATTCCGAAAACGACTGCGGCCGCTGTGCCGGGTCGTGCTGTGTGCACCGCCCGATGGCCGTGGCCAAAACGCCCGACACATCCGGCGCAATTTTTCGGATGTTCGCCAGCGCCCCGTGCTGCGCCCCCTGCAGTTTGCTTGCACCACGGCCAATGACGAATGGCTCTCGACCAGCCAGCAGATGCCACCACAAGCACCCGCAGCCGAGCATCTCATCGGCAATCGAGAGTTCATGCCCACGCCAGGCGCTTCGCACCCCACACCGCGCCAGTTGTACCTGTCCGGCCCCGGTCACCCACAATGCCGAAGCCGCTATTTCCCCGTGCACCAAGCCCGACTTTTCCAACGCCGCCAGCGACGCAACCATTTGCCGCGCAACCTCCCATGCCGCTGCCGGCGGTAAGCGCCCGTGGCAGGGCAGCCATTGCTCCAGCAAAAATCCCGGCGGGGGCTCATAAGCGGCCCACAAGGCGTTGCCGGCATGGCCAGCCTCTTGAAGTGGGATGATGCCGGGCGTTTGAATTTCCTTCAACCGCTCCGCCACGGCCTGCAAATTCGCAGCCGCTTGCTTAGCGTGTGCTGCTTCCCATCCCCGGGCGACAAGTAACTGCAACTCCGCAGCCGGTTTGCTTTTTGATTTTTCCCCGCCGTCAGTGGTTGTCGCCAAAAAACACTCGGCAAAATCCAACCGCTGAATGCGGCGTCGCAGCACGTACGGCCCCACCCGTAATTGCTCGCCCCGCCCGGCATTGATTTCCGCCGCCTGATATGGCGTCAGCAGCCGGGCCTGAGCCAGCGCATCGATCCATACCGAATCGAACAGCGGCAAGTCACGCGACAACTTCCGCGCGCGGCCTCGCACTTCGGCCACTTGTTGCGGCGTGGCCAGGTGCAATCGTGCTAGCAAATCGGTAAGTGCAGCCGGTGGTTCTTCGCGCATCGTGCGGTAGCTAGCAAAACGGCCGCAGCCAAGCAATACCGAATCATCATTCCATGACAAACGGTGCAAACTTACATAGCCCGACCGTGGCGGGCGGGGAAATTAGACGTTATCTCCCCCGGTCGAACCTCCGCTGGCACTTTTTGCAGCCTGTCCGCCCCACCGCCAGTCGCGGATTTCCGGCATGTCGTCGCCAAATTGGCTGATATATTGCTTGTGATCCAGCAGCTTGTCGCGGATGGCTTGCTTGGCGTAAGCGGCTTTCGCGCCCAACTGCGGCAGGCGGTCGATCACGTCTTCCACCAAATGCAGCCGATCCAAATCGTTCCGCACGCACATGTCGAACGGCGTGGTGGTGGTCCCTTCCTCCTTGTAGCCGCGCACGTGCAGGTTGTCGTGATTGGCCCGCTTGTACGTCAGCCGATGAATGAGCCAAGGATAGCCGTGGAACGCAAAGATCACCGGTTTATCTTTGGTAAACAGCACATCGAACTCCGGGTCCGAAAGGCCATGCGGATGTTCGCTGGCCGGCTGCAGTCGCATCAAATCGACTACGTTAATCACCCGCACTTTCAATTCCGGTAAGTGCTTCCGGATCATTTCCACCGCGGCCAGCGTTTCCAGCGTGGGCACGTCGCCGCAGCACGCCATCACCACGTCAGGCTCAACGCCTTCGTCGTTGGAAGCCCATTTCCAAATGCTTAAGCCCGCCGTGCAATGTTTCACCGCCTCGTCCATCGTCAGCCAAACCGGCGCCGGCTGCTTGCCCGCCACGACCACATTCACGTAGTTGCGGCTGCGCAGGCAATGATCGGTCACGCTCAACAAGCAATTGGCGTCCGGCGGCAAATACACGCGAATCACTTCCGCCTTTTTATTGACCACGTGGTCTATAAAGCCCGGGTCTTGATGCGAAAAGCCGTTATGATCTTGCCGCCACACGTGGGAGCTGAGCAAATAGTTGAGCGACGCAATCGGCCGCCGCCACGGAATATCGCGCGTCACCTTCAGCCACTTGGCGTGCTGGTTGAACATCGAATCGATGATGTGAATGAACGCCTCGTAGCAGGAAAAAAATCCATGCCGGCCGGTCAGCAAATAACCCTCCAGCCAGCCTTGGCATTGATGCTCACTAAGCACTTCCATGACCCGGCCATCGGGCGCTAAGTGGTCGTCGTAGGAAAATGTTTCTGCATTCCACGCGCGGTTGGTCACGTCCATCGCGTCCTGCCAGCGATTGGAATTATTTTCGTCTGGACTGAATAACCGAAAGTTACGGTTGCCGAGATTCTGTTGCATGATATCGCGCAAGAATTTGCCCATCTCGCGCGTCGCTTCGGCATCGACGGCTCCCGGCGATGGCGTTTTTACTTCGTAGCTGCGGAAATCGGGCAGCTGCAAATCGTGCAATAATAAACCGCCGTTGGCGTGCGGGTTGGCGCTCATGCGAAGTTCGCCTTTGGGCGGCAGTTCGGCCAATTCGGAATTCAATTTTCCCGAAGCGTCGAACAATTCCTCGGGCCGATAGCTTTTCAGCCAATCTTCCAGAATTTTGACATGCCCGGGATGGGCCATATCGCTCATCGGCACCTGGTGCGAACGCCAGTAATCTTCCGTCTTTTTGCCGTCGACTTCTTTCGGCCCGGTCCAGCCCTTGGGCGAGCGGAGCACAATCATCGGCCAGCGCGGACGGCCGTTGTCGGCAATGGAATCTCCGTTCTCATCGGTCCAGCCGTCGCTGGTCGTTGCTTTTGGCCGACCGTTAGAACCTTTCTTCCGCGCCGCGCTTTGAATTTGCTTGATGTCAGCGATAACTTTGTCCAGTGTGGCCGCCAGTGTTTGATGCATCAGCTTAGGGTCGTGCCCGACGACAAAGTGCGGCTCGTAACCGTAGCCGCGGAGCAATTGCGTCAGTTCATCCCGCGGAATTCGCGCCAGCACCGTGGGATTGGCAATTTTGTAACCATTCAAATGCAAAATCGGCAGCACGGCCCCGTCGCGGGCCGGATTCAAAAACTTATTGCCGTGCCAGCCCGTGGCCAGCGCACCGGTTTCCGCTTCGCCGTCGCCGACAATGCAGGCCACGATTAAATCGGGATTATCGAACGCCGCGCCATAAGCATGCGACAGCGCGTAACCCAGTTCGCCCCCTTCATGAATCGAACCCGGCGTCTCGGGCGCCACGTGGCTGGGAATTCCTCCGGGAAACGAGAACTGCTTGAACAGTCGCTTGATGCCGGCTTCGTCCTGGCCGATGTCGGTGTACACCTCGCTGTACGTTCCCTCGAGATAGGCGTTCGCCACGGCCGCCGGGCCGCCATGACCGGGCCCCATGATGTAAATCATGTTCAAGTTGTCGCGCTTAATCAGCCGGTTCAAATGCACATACAAAAAATTCAAACCCGGCGTGGTTCCCCAGTGGCCGAGCAGTCGCGGCTTGACGTGCTTCAGCTCCAGCGGCTGCCTGAGCAGCGGATTGTCGAGCAAGTAAATTTGCCCGACCGACAGATAATTCGCCGCCCGCCAGTAGGCGTGCAGTTTGCGAAGTTCGTCGTCCGAGAGGGCGGCCTGATTTTCCGTCGCCGTTTTGCGGAGCTGACTAACCGTTGCGGAAGATGCCATGGCTAGACTCCTTTTCTTTTGCTCGTTAGGAAGTCTGTTGTCAGTGGCCCGTGGTCAGTTGCAATGGACAGCCATTGCAGCAACTGGCTACTGACAACTGGCAAGGGACAAAACAATTCGCGCTATCATGCTTTCCTCATCTGTCGGGATGACTCGCACTGTCGTCGGACTGCCGTTTGCCGAAATGACCGCTGCGCTGGCGGCGTTTTGGGCCGCATCCAACTGCACGCCCAAGTGGCCCAGTCCGCGGCAAATTTCCGCACGCACTTCCACCGCATTTTCGCCAATGCCGCCGCTGAATACCAGGGTGTCCAACCCGCCCAAGGCGGCGGCCAGCGCGCCGATCCATTTTCGCGCCTGATAACAAAAGATGTCAACTGCCTGGGCGGCAAATTTGTTTTCGCCCCGCTTTGCTAACAATTCCTTCATATCCGAACTGATTCCTGACACGCCCAACAGGCCCGATTCACGGTTCACCAGATGGTCAATTTGATCGGCGGTCATTTTTTCCTGCCGCATTAAATACACCAACATGCCGGGATCCAGATCGCCCGTGCGCGTGGCCATCACCAAGCCCGCCGTGGGCGTAAAACTCATGGTGGTGTCGATGCATTTTCCATCCCGCACCGCCGCCATGCTGGCCCCGGCCCCCAAATGCGCAAGAATGATGCGCCCCTGTACCGCTTCTGTGCCCGCCTGCCGCGCCAGCGCTTCCATCAAGTACGCATACGACAAGCCGTGAAATCCGTAGCGATGAACTCCCTGCGCTTCGTACTTGCGCGGGATCGGCAAGGTTTTGGCGACGGCCGGCAGATGGCGATGAAACGCCGTGTCGAAGCACGCCACTTGCGGGACTTGCGGAAACGCTTTGCCCAGCGCTTCGATCAGTGCGATTTCGCCGGGCAAGTGATCGGGATCAATCGGCGAAACCCGCTTTAGCTCTGCCAACATTTCCGCTGTGATGAGGCCGTGTTCCAAATGCTTCGGCCCGCCATGCACAATGCGGTGGCCGATGGCAGCGATGTCGTTGATGTTGGCTTGTTGTTGCTTGATCCAATCTAACACGCCGCCGGCCGCATCGAGCGAGTTCTGACTTTTGAACGCCCCGGCCGCTTTGCGTGTTGCCGCGCTGCCAGCCACGACTTCAAATAGCGCGACCTTCACGCTCGACGAACCACCGTTCACGGTCAGCACATAGGGGGACATAAAAGCAACCTGCACTTTCAGTGGCAAGACGCCATCCTATAGTAATGCAATGTGGGAATACTACCCGCCACCGCGCTGGCATTAACTTCGGCCAGCACTATACTGGCTGCAATTTCTTCTATAGCGAAACCGGCGTATAATGGTTGAGTAAGGATGAGTTACCTGCGATTTCACTGGGATCATCCTGACGATCCGGACGGCAACTTTCAACATATTTTAGAAAATGATCTCACGATCGATGATGTTGCCTATGCGGTGAGAAATGCGGTTGGCTACGGTTCGAGTCGGAGTAGTGAATTACCTTGTCTCTGGGGTTATACGCCAGACGAAACTTACATCATTGTCATCTATCAAGAGATCGATGAAATATCCGTCCGAATAGTCACGGCCTACAAAGTGCCCGAGCCTGCATGATTGATATATGAGCGAAAACGTGGAGCACATTTATCGAGACACGTTTTTGACCCCAGAAGAAATTGCGCGCGATGCCAAAATACGCGAGGCAGTTCGCAAGGAATTTCCGCCGGCCGCTCTGAATTCACGGCGTGATACGAGCAAATTGGCTCGAATGGCGCTAGAAAACGTAATCGATTCAATCAGTGAAATTGATCGGGAATGTAAAACGCTTTTGAATGGAGTTGAACATGGATTAGTTAACGTAAACTACGAATTCGATAAGAATTCCAAGCATGAACTATTAATTGCCAAACTTACCAGCGAAAAACTGCGTCAAAAAGGATGGAAAGTACCCCGCGCCGAAACGAAGAGCGGTTATCGTTACCCGACGGCTGCAGAAAACCATCTGGGCAGCACCCGAAAGTGGTGTGATTTGCTCGTTAACCTCGACGATCGTGACCGTCTATGGATCGAGATCAAGCTCGCTTGGAAAGCTTGGTTCAATTGTGTTGGTGGGCCAACCTACAGCAACCGAAACTATTTGCCCTATCTGCAAGGCGACAATCACACTCATTCGTTTCGGGGCGATCTTGAGAAGCTTAGCGGACCGGGTTGGGGGCCAAATGACTACCGCGCAGTCTGCTTAATCGGATTCGATTGCATACAGCAACCCATGGACAACGAAGTCTCGCATGTCGTCCAACCGGCCAACCAGGGTGTTGCTAAAATGTCATGCATTTGGAATTCAATGGCAGAACGTCATTGGAAAGATCGGAGAAATCCCGATTTTCGCATAAACACTTGGTGTTGGCTCCTTGAGTGTTCCAGGCAGCCAGCATAGGTCAACTCTTCCCTGGATTCCTGTACAAAACTTCCGCCAGTAATCCTTTCGAGCCGTGGAAGCCGCCGCGTTCGAAATGCCACTGGGCGTGCGTAGGCACGAATTCCTCGGCCAGCGGCCAGGGGTCGAACGGTTCGAAGCCGAGTGCGTTGGCCAGCTTGTCAGAATTCAACGAAACATTGCCGGCCCGGGGCGGAATGGGGCCGGCCTGAATTCTCGGGCAGCCGATCAATAAGTTTGGATCGTACCCGCCCACGCGGTTGATGATTTGGGCGATGTTAAACAAACTCAGTCGTCGTGGTCCGCCGGCATGGTATAGCCCCGTCAATTCGCTGCCGAGCACCGCTTCGCACATTTCGTTCAAGCAATCGGTATATGTCGGCGTGCGGATTTCGTCAAAGTACAGCGTGGCAGGCTTCGATTTTTTGAACCGCGATTGAATCCAATCGATC
>DATJYL010000156.1 GCA_035499655.1 Pirellulales bacterium | reverse complement strand
TGTTTCCTTCACCCACGTTCAGATGTAATTTTCCTAGCCGCCCAATCGCTCCTCAAGTGCTCCTAATCATGCCGCACGTTCCAATACCCGTTCGCAGTGAGACACGCCGTTAATCGACCGATGTGACACACATTTTTCGGTGCATGGATTCTGGTACCGAAAAACGTCTGCGCGGGGTTTCTGAGACAGCGTGTAGGCGATTCGATGGCCTGATGCCCCGTCAAATCAAGGCTTATGAGCTTTCAGATGTTCAACGGTCGCAACGATGACTGCCTCGAACACTCTTAGGCAAGTCTCCCCGGCCTGCGTCGGCAAGTCGGACAGGCGCGCGATAATAACACGAAGCGTTCCAATGTGATGATTAGGGATTGAGTGCAACGGGTTGCATTTGCGCTGTCTCGACCCGTAGCTACTGAGGCGAGGAGTACTTATACTAAAAGTCGTCCCATCGAATACCACGGAAGAATTCGATGGAATAATACTCTTCTCTCCGGCAGTGTTGCGTGGCTATAGAAATATCGCTTCCATCGATCCGCCACAAACTAACGGAATTGAATCCGGCGGTGGAATCGTATGCCGCCCAATTTGTCGACGAGCTGCTGCGGGCGTCGTACCAGCTAGGCGCCAGCGACGTACATTTGCAGCCCACGGCCGATGGTGTGGCCGTGGCCGTCCGTATTGATGGCGTCTTGCAACCGTGCGGCACATTTTCCGCCGGAAAAGTTAGCGATGTAATCGCCCGGCTCAAGGTGCTCTCCGACCTGCTCACGTACAAAACCGATGTGCCGCAGGAAGGGCGCGTGCGAAAGCCCCCCTTCGCTGCAGAAATTCGCGTCAGCAGTTTTCCGACGTTGCATGGTGAGAAGGCCGTAGTTCGATTGTTCGCCGCCGAAGCGCGGTTTCAATATCTGGAAAACCTGGGCATTCCCACGGAAATCTATCAGCGGTTATCGCGGCTGATCGAAGAAACTTCGGGGGCTGTGTTAATTACCGGGCCCGCCGGCAGCGGAAAAACTACCACCGCATACGCTAGTTTGCGCGAAATTGTCCGCCGCTCCGGTGGCGGGCGCAGCATTGCCACGCTGGAAGACCCGGTCGAAGCCTCCATCGGCGGCGTGGCGCAATCGCAGGTTAACCCGCGCGCTGGTTTCGATATGGCCACCGGCTTGCGGTCGCTGCTGCGGCAGGACCCGGAAGTGATTTTCGTGGGAGAAATGCGCGACCCTGCCACTGCCGGAACGGCTCTGCAAGCGTCGCTCACGGGGCAACTCGTGCTCACCACATTTCATGCGGGCAGCGCCGCTGGGGCGATCAGCCGCCTGCTAGATATGGGATTGGAACCCTACATTTTGCGCTCCGGTGTGCTGGCCGTACTCTGTCAACGATTGGTGCGAAAGTTGTGTTCGTGTGCCAAACCCGGCGATTCCCCCGAGGCCACGCTAGGGCTCCCCGTGAGCAAGGCCCGCATTCCGCAAAGTTGCCCAGACTGCCATGGCACCGGTTATCGGGGCCGATTGTTGCTGGTCGAAATGCTCACGTTCGATATGGCCAGAGTCGCCGCCGGCGTTTTGGCCCGGTCAGATGCCGGCGCCCTGGAACGGGCTGCCATGCAAGGCGGCATGCGAACCCGGTGGCATGAAGCGTGCCGGGCAGTCGAAGAGGGGCTAACCAGCGCGGTCGAAATTCGCCGTGTTTTAGGTTTTTCTGATGTATTCTCCGCTCCTCAGGGGTAGAATGGCGGCGTGGGATACGCACTCTCGCAGTGCGAGCTTTTCGGCACGTATCTGGCAGCGGCGAGATGGGCAAATCGTGCGCTGAGTTTCGCTTTCAGTTCGCCTGGCACCAGCCTGATTGAGGTTTGTCATGGCAACGGAAAAATCATCCGCGCTAGGCGGTGTCGCACTGGCCGATTTAATTGCGCTCACCGACGAAATGGCGGCGCTCGTCCGCGCCGGCATTCCCTTGGAAGAAGGGCTGACGCACGTGGCCCGCGATTTAGCGCGGCGGCCAGGTCGAATTGCTTTGGAAATGAGCCAGCGGATGCAAGCGGGCGAAAGTTTGCTGCACGTCGTTTCCACGTCGCCGCAGATTTTTCCGCCGTCGTATCGCGCGGTGGTCGAAGCGGGCCTGCGTAGCGGGCGATTGCCGGCGGCGTTGGAAGGATTGGCCAGCACTTCGCGGCGCGCAGCCGAGTTGGGCAATCTAAGCCGGCTAGCGATTCTCTATCCGGTGTTCATCGCGCTGTTGGCGTACGGATTGTTCGTCGCTTCGCTCATTTGGTTCCAGCCGCTCATCAAACAAACATACACCGATATGGATGCGCCGGTCTCGAGCCTGAATTCGTTTCTGATCGGCTTGGGAAAAATCCCGCCCCCTTGGTTTGCGTTAATCCCGGTCGTGGGGCTGACACTGCTCGCCGTATGGTGGTATCGCTCGAGCCGCTCGGCAACGCACTCCACATTTTGGCAAAAAATGACTCCCATGGGCCGCATGATTTACTATGGCCGCATGGCCACCTTCGCCGACATGCTGGCCCTGATGATCGAAAACGGCACCGACCTCCAACGCGCCGTCGTGTTAGCTGCCGAAGCCTCGGGTGACACGCAACTGAAATTGCACGCGCACGAAGTGGCTGCCGACATCCAGCGCGGTGGCAATCCCGGCGCGCCGCACAACCAACCGGGCAACGGTGCGATTCAAGCAACCGCGAAATCAACTGAGACCGGAGCAGCGGCAGCGCGGGCACAATCTCCCGAGCAATCAAAAAAACGCGGGCTTCCTCCGCTGGTGAATTGGCTGTTGGCCGGCGGCGGAAACCAACCAGCGCTGGCCGAAGGTTTGCGCAGTACAGCCGCCACGTATCGCCGCAGTGCGCTGCGCATGGACAATTGGTTGCGGGCGTATCTGCCAGTGGGGCTAACGGTGGTGATTGGCGGCATGACGGTGGCGCTGTATGCCGTGGGAATGTTGGGCCCCTGGTTCGAAATGCTAAAGAAAATTGCCTCGCCGAGGTGAATTGTGGATCGACCGGAACGTTTATCGCACGAGGAGTCTCGCCTGCTGGCCGAGCATTTGGCGTCACTCGCCAAGTCGGGTTTGCCGCTGCCGCCTGGTTTGCGCGCGGCGGCTCAGGAAATCCCCAATCGACGTTTGGCGGCGGCCATGTTTGCGTTAGCGGAAGAACTGGATGCCGGCCGTTCGCTCGATGGCGCGTTGGCAAAGCACCCGAACCTCATGCCGCCGCACATGCAAAGGCTGATCGAAACCGGCGTGCGCTCGGGGAATTTGCCCAATGTTTTGGTGCGGCTAGTCGATATCGACCGCACGTCGTTCGATTTGCGCCGCAACCTGCGGCAAGCCGTCGCCTATCCGCTGTTGCTATTTGTGCTGCTGGTCGCGGTCTCGTTGTTTTTAATCGTCTACGTGGCCCCGGGCATGAAACGTGTCTTCACCGATTTCAAAACCAACTTGCCCGCACCGACACAAATTCTGCTGAAGCTTTCCGATTCGCAAATCTTGCCAATCGCCGGAATTGCGCTCTGCGCAATCATCGGCTGCATCTTTCTGTTGCGTTTTCTGTTGCCGCCCGTGATGTGGCAACGCTTGCTCTCCGGTATCCCTCTCATAGGACCAACCTTGCAGTGGCGCGCGGTGGCCAATTGGTCGCGACTATTGGGATTGCTGCTGCGCGAGGAAATTCCCTTGCCCGAGGCTGCTCAACTCGCCGCCGAGGGTGTCGACTCACCCGTCATGCACGTGCAAGGCATGCGCATTTCGAAAGCCGTGGCGGCGGGGCGACGGTTGGAAGAAGCCGTTGGTTCGATCCGCAGCCTGCCGGCTTCGCTCCGGCCGCTGTTGCGCTGGGGCGAAGAACACGGCGCCTTAGCCGAAGCGCTCGATAGTTCTGCCGAAATGTTCGAAACGCGCGTGCAGTTGCGAGCCGCGCTACTTCGCTCCATTTTGCCGCCGGTCGCGTTCATTTTTATTGCGATGTCGATCTTGCTGCTGTTGAACGCCATGCTGATGCCGCTGATGAAGCTCATCACCGATTTGTCGGGCGGCTTCAGAAACAAGGAGCGAGTCAACATCAACACCCTCGAAAGCAGCGCCGTCCAAGTGCTGCTCGCGCTGGCAATTATTTGGATTGTCGCCACGTTGCTGATTTACCTTTATCGGCTCATTCCTCGAAAATCTGCCAAGCCATCAGCCGCTCGGTTTCGCTCGGCCAGGACTTCCGTGCGTCAACTCCACGAACTGTTTCGCGCCCTGTATTGGATCGTTTTTTTCCTGCTCCTTTTTTTCGGCATGGTTATTGTCGCGAATTTCGTGGGCATCTTGCTGTGGTTCGCCACGTTGGTAATCGCCGTGATGGTCAAAGTTCGCTATGCGGAAATGGAACGCCGCTCGCTGTTGTGGGCGCTTGCCGTCGCCATGGAAAAGCAAATTCCGTTGCCAGCCTGCGCCGCAGCTTTCGCCGACGAATGC